>JASHPQ010000003.1 GCA_030037995.1 Nitrososphaerales archaeon
CCGGGGAGATCTTAAGTCTCGCGCAGCACCGAATTTCTATGCTGTCCCGCGCAATTGACCAGGCTCTGCTACCCTCGCAAACAGGCAATTCTACTCCTCCTACGATTGAAAAGGAAATCTGTTTTTTTCAATCACCTCACAAAAAGATCGCAATGATTCCAGATGTTAGATAGGAAACAGCAATTGCGGCCATGAGATTGTCCATGACCTTTCCAAGTATCAACAGGTTGGTAGCCCTACGTACCGGGTAATCTCCGTCCTCGTTTTGGATAGAACTCAGGCAATGGAATAGCTACAATGAAGGGAAGCAAACCGATCGGATCAAGAGTTATAAGGAGGGTGGGATCCCTCCGTCAGCTCGGTCCCAATTTTCAGAAGAAAGGAAAGGGTCGTGATGAAGACTCTTCCAAATTAGGATTGGACGCCAGGCATCCTCTGTTGCCGTCTCTTGCTACTCCCTCTTCTGAAGAAGCTCGTCAATGATTGAGACCGTCCTCCTGATATTTCTCAGAGGGACTATTGGATCGTATCCAACCGCCGGTTGAGTTTTCGAAAACTCCGAAAGGGGATGCGCGTCCGAATACCTCTTGTTTACTATAAGGAGCTCCATAAGCTGCTCCGTTGTCATTTTTTCAATTTCGGATTTCCAGCCATGATAATACCTTCCTTTATCGTCGACGAGAGTGATTCTCTCGTCTCCTCCGCTCTCCTGGTGAAGCTTCCGCCAGAATTCCTTCGCGTCCGGATCGTACGGGATTTTACCGTTGTCTATCTTTCTTTGATAATCCTGGATTGCGCGATTAACTTGATCTTCGCTGAGTTTGAGCTCCATCGCAATCTTTTCAATAGGTTTTTTCAGCTCGAACAAGTAGAAGCAGGCCTCTTCCAAGTACTCGGCTTCTGCTTCTCCTTCAGCAACCCCATTCAACGAAAAAAATGACTCGAAAAAGTTCACATTCCGGCCAGGCTATTAAAGCCGCTGATTAAGGCCCGCCTCTATGGACGAGGGGGCGCCACCCGGAGATCAACTTTGTTCTCCCGCTGCTCGCCCTAATACGCCGAGAGAATCGCAAAGTGATCCTTCAGACATATGTAATTTCACGTTCCTCGACGCACTTTAGATCTAAAATGAAGTCAGCTTCGGTCAACAGATTTTAATCTTATGATTCCAAAGAGGAAAGTCATCAGGTATTTTTGCGCCGAATCTACTTTTCTGTTTACGGATCCGGCTTGGGCCATGCTGCCCGCATGTACGAAATTTCCAAGAAACTCTGGCGCCAGGGCGACGAGTTCGTTTACTCCAGTTTCGAGGAAGGCCTGGATTATTTGAGATCTCAAGGCATGCATCCTCTTCAGAGTCCCTCGATAGATCTGAAGTGGAGCTCCGAGGGAGGATTTTCCTCCCGAGACTCCTTCGTCGGCTTCCCGAGGGCTATCCTGACTTTCATTAAGCAGTTCGGGTTCGAATCTGATATGCTATCGAGGTTCAAGCCTCGCCTTGTCATCTCCGACTCTAGGGTGTCGCCCATTTTTGCGGGCCGAGCGCAATCCATACCAGTCGTTACGTTGCTCAATCAGTTCAAGGTTCTTTTTCCATCGAGATTTCGTGGGAAGGCTCTGTCCAATTCCTATGAGCGAGTTGCGGGCAACTTACTCGGCCTCTTTTGGTCGCTGAGCGAAAAAGTCCTAATGTCAGATCTGCCTCCACCGTACACGATAAGTGAAGCTAACATCAACGGGACCGATGTCTCAAACATCATCCAGTACGTGGGATTTACTTCGCCGAAGCTTCAGGTGACCGAGCAGTCAACACAGAAAGTCAAAAGGCTCTTAGGACTTGAATCCAGAAAATTAGTGTTCATCCACATCAGCGGCCCCAACGCGACGAAAAAGAGATTCGCAGAATGCGCGCTCATCGTTGCCGAAAAGCTGTCCAAACAATTCGACGTCGTCGTCTCGCTGGGGTACCCCAACGGATCCAGCGAACCGAAGAAAATTGCTGGCGGATCTTGGCTTTACGAATGGTGCCCGGTGAAAGACGAGCTATTCGTGCTCTCTGACGCTATCGTGGGGAGAGCTGGACATGGTACAATTGGGCAGTGCATAAATCTTGGCACCCCCGCAGTCCTCGTGCCGATATTAAATCATTCTGAGCAGCTTGCAAACGCTGAGAAGTACCAGAAACTCGGTCTCGGTTTGGAGTTGAGATCAGAATCCCTCACGGCGGACCACCTTGAAGAAACTGTAGACCTCCTTCTCCGGGAAGCCAGCTATAGGGAGAGGTCACACAAGATTATGGAGATATCGAAGCGCTACGACGGAGTCGACGGCGTGGTTCGGATCGCTGAGTCTTACTTGTGATCTCGAATATCTTGATGAAATCTCTGGGGCTATCTCTGGAGCAGCACTTTCCGGCGATTCGGCACGCAGATTTCTCGTGAGGTTCATGGATTTCAGGGTGAAGGCCCCAAAACCCATCATCGACAGAGATAGAAACCAGACACCGTGAAGAAATACCAAAACGGCCAGCACCAGGCCTGCGCTCGCGAGAACGCCCTCCACTATCGAGTTTCGGTCGTTTGTCAAACTTCTGAAATACTTTGTCTTCGTCATTTCCTTCTCAGAACCGGCTTTTGGGGTTCTGTATAGAAAGAAACCCAGCCTATTGAACACTCCATAGAAAAATCCTATCGAACCCAAGGTTAGCATGCAGCCAGTAGCATACCCCAACATTGGGACCAGCGACAAATTCTCCCTGTTCAAAAGCCCCTGAACCCTGAGGGCAAATACACCTGAGAGCATCGATGTGACAATCGGGAACGCCGCTATGGAAATGAAGACCCAATTGTTGAAGATCGAATTTACAGGGGCGACCACATTCAGCAGGACGGCAGCTGCAGAAAGGAATGTAACTACAAGCCAGCTCAACGACGAGAAGGGGCCCAGCAGCATCAAGATGAGTCCCATTCTTTTTCTGATGGAGACATCGCGAGTGGAGAAGATCTTTTTCCAGTACTTTGCAATGCAACGCCACCAGCCCTGAGAAGTTCTCGCCACCTGCTTTTTCCAAGCTTCCAAAGTGGACGGGTCTTCGCTAAGTATCGTGACGTTGCTGAGATAGATCCCCCGCTTTCCTGCGAGGTAGAACTTTATCGAAACATCCGTATCATCTGCAATGCGTTCGTTTGACCACTGCCCCACCTCACGGAGATCTTTCGCCCTAACCAATGTAAAGCCGCCCTGGGAGGAAAATGGGGCATCAATGCGGTACGCTCCCATCTTCGAGATCGTGTCCCCAATGTCCTGGGAAAGCGCGAAGAGCTTCGTCACGTTGTTGTAGTTTCTGTTGTAGTGCCCGTAGCGATAGGAGATAAAGGCAGCTCTATCGTGAGTTTCGAGAGCCTCAATTCCTTTGGTCAGCACATCTGCGGGGACAATCGAGTCGGCATCCAAAAGCAAAACATACTCCCCCACCACACGCTCCATCGCCTTGTTGAGAGCTCCACACTTGAAGTTCTCTCTGGATGGCCTTCTTGACACTACGGCTCGGATCCCGGAAAGATTAAGGTCTCGCACCTTGCTATCAATGATTCCCGCGGTGAGGTCATTCGAGTCATCTGCTACCACTACTTGCAGCTTGTGCTTCGGATAATCAACGTGCTTTATAGCTTCGAGAGATCTTTCTATGACAAATCTCTCGTTAAACGTGGCTATCAGAATTGAAACCACTGGAAAATAATCAAGCTTTACCGGTTTCCGGCCGAGGTTTTTCGGGTACTTTGTCGAAGAAAGTAATAAGATCATCCAATAGTACGAGACAACCAGAACAGGCGAGCTCAAGGCTAACGTAACGAGCTCTACAAGGAACCAAGTCTGCATGAGGAAATTATCCGCGATTTTACTACGAGACCTCTCAGTACGCTATGTAAATTTTTAGCGGGGACTTACAGAAAAGTATTCCATCATGATTTTCAAACTTAGCCGAACGATAAAGCAAACCTCGCAAAATAAGTCCTTCGGCCGATACCGAGATTCAGGTGCTCGGACAAGCCAGCCGTCGTTTTCGGGCCGCTAAGGTCGGGCCGAGATCTTCCATGCCAAAATCTTGGGCTGTCTTCCTAGATAGAGACGGCGTGCTGAACGAGCTGGTCTTCTATAAAGATCAGGGCAGGGTGGGCAGTCCTCTTTCGGCGAGGCAGCTAAGGGTCATGCCCCACGCTGCCGAGACTGTCAGAGGTCTGAGAAAGTTGGGCGCAAAGGTCGTCGTTATCTCCAATCAGCCCGGTGTCGCAAAAAAGCAATTAAGCTACAACGAGCTCGTCAGGATGAATCGCAAAATCAAGGATGCGCTCGAGAAAGGCGGTGCGTGGCTAGACGGTGAATACTACTGTCTTCACCATCCAAACGCCCTTATTCGGAAGTACAAAGAAGTGTGCGATTGCCGGAAACCCGGTCCCGGTCTTTTGCGAATGGCGGCTGAGGAGCTGGACCTTGATCTCGGTCAATCGTTCTTCGTTGGAGATTCGCTGGTCGACGTGAAAGCAGGGAAGGCCGCGGGGGTCACAACTGTACTCTTGGGCACGATGACGGATCTCCTGAACCGAGTTATTGAAGAAGAGAAGGCCCGACCAGATTACATCGTAAGCAAGTTCAGCGACGTCGTGCCTCTTATCACCAAACTAACCGACAGGAATTGAGCAGATAGAGGGTTTCCAACATTGCAGGCAGTGATTCTAGCTGGGGGCCTCGGCACGCGGCTCCGCCCTCTAACCAACGAAGTTCCAAAGCCCATGGTCAGAGTAGCGGGTAAACCGTTTCTCGAATACGAGCTCCGCCTCCTTTCGAATAATCGCTTTAGCGATTTTGTCCTTTGTGTTGGCTACAAGGCCGATGTCATAAAACAGTACTTTGGCGACGGTGGACAGCTGGGGGTCTCCATAGTCTACAGCGATGATGGTGAGAAGCAGCTAGGTCCGGCGGGCGCGCTGAAAAACGCGTCAAAATTTCTAGAAGGGGAGTTCTTGGTGACTTACGGTGACGCGTTTCTCCAGATGGATTACCGCAGATTCCAAGAAGAATTTCGCTCCTCGGGAAAGCTGGGAATGATGGCCGTACTGGAAAATCACAATAAGTACGGAAAAAGCGACATCGCCCTAAAAGACGGTCTAATCACAGAATATGATAAGGTCAATCAGACTCCCAAGATGGCATGGATTAATTATGGAGCAACGATCCTCCAGAAAAAGTCACTAGATTTGATCCCATCGTTCTCCGGGATCGGAGAAGAGCAGTTTTATCGCGAGCTGATCGAAAGGAAGGAGCTGGCTGTATTCTTGACTTTCAATCGCTTTTACGAGATCGGTACAATCTCAGGACTGCGCGACTTCGAAAGGTTCCTTTCCGAAAATCCCGGTTTGCTTGATAAATAGTATTGGCCGGGTAAATGCCAAAATTTTTCGTGATGTCACGGTCAAATACTTATTTATCCAAAACAGGCTCGCAATCCGTGAAACCATGGTCCAGATTTTCCTTGACACCGCTTCTTTGAACGAGATAGAAGAGATTTCGAGCTGGGGAATAATCGACGGCGTCACCACCAATCAGAAAATTTTCCTCGCGGAAGGTGGCGTAGATTTTAGGAAGCGAGTCTTGGACATTTGTCGAATCGTCGACGGACCGATCAGTGTCGAGACCACCAAAAATAACGTCAGGGATCTTCTGGACGAAGCTCGGGAGTACGCCTCGTGGCACAAGAACATCGTCATAAAGGTGGCAATGTTTGGAAATGGCGACGGCCTCAAGGTCGTGAGCCAGCTCATGAAAGAGGGGATCCGTACGAACATGACCGTGATGATGACGTTCAATCAGTTAGTGCTCGCAACCAAGGCAGGTGCGAGTTTCGTTTCTCTTTTCTACAACAGATCGAAGGAAGCGGGCGAGAATGCCAGCCAGATTATTCGCGATTATGCGACTTTTGCCAAGGAGGGTGGCTACAGCTCGAGACTGATTGTAGGAAGCATTAGGACTCCAGAAGACGTGACGACCGCGATCGCATCCGGGGCCCACATCATGACGATCCCCACGAAGATCTTGAAAGCTATGCCCTTCAACAAGCGAACCGAGGAAACCATCGCAGAGTTTGATCGCGCGTGGGCCGATTTTCTAGCAAAGGCGGCCCCTCATACCATCGCTCAATAAGTTCCGGAACCGGCTGAGATCTTTTCCCTCAACTGATCGCAAATCAGATGTGTCAAGACGAGGTGCATCCCCTCGACATGCGGGGTCGAGTCGGCGGGAACCACAATGCACGAATCCGCGGCCGTCTTGAGAACCCCGCCATCAAAGCCGGCGAGCCCTATTACCTTTCCCCCGTTATCCTTGCAGTACTTCACCGCCTTCAGCAGATTTTGCGACCACGGTCCGGCGCGATCGCTTCCGGATCCACCATGGACGCTGATTGCTACTAGAACGTCACCCTTTCTGAAAAAATTCCGCAGCTGCTCAGAGTACACATCTCCCCATCCATTGTCATTGGTCAGCGCACTGATGAGTGGTATGTTATCCACCAGCGCGAATGCTCTAAATTTGCGATCAGCTTTGTCCGAGACCCATTTGTTCAGATCACAGGCAAAATGCGTGGCCGTAGAGGCAGACCCGCCGTTGCCGATGACGAAAATCTGCACGCCGGTCTTCCATGCCTCGACGAGCATTTCGATCGTCTTGTCAATCTCGTCTCGGTCCAGCTTGGACGCTATATTAGAAACCTCTGCGAGATAGCTGTTGGTTTGCGGGGACGTCAATTTTTTCTCAAGCGGAGTGTCTTTTGAATTATTAATTAGCTTTCAATTCCACTTCGGTTAATGGAAGGCCTCCGTTTTGGGGGAGCAGCATTTTGGTGCGCAAATTTGTTAAATATCGTGTGAAGAAGTACAAATAGCATATGACGGCTTCGAGTACACCCTCTGGTAACTCTAATGAAGCCTCGGGGGCGAAAACCAAATTTTGAACCACATGATCAAATGCTGTTATCGAGACGATTCATCAAGTAAGGTAGCTCACAACTTTTAGTCGGATGGGCCAAAGCTATGAAAGCTCTCGTTACTGGCGGGCTCGGATTTATCGCGAGCCATCTTGTGGACAATCTGATCCAGGATGGCTGGGGCGTCACCGTCCTGGATAATCTCCTGACAGGCCACAGAGAGAATCTAGCGCACCAGTTGC
>JASHPQ010000179.1 GCA_030037995.1 Nitrososphaerales archaeon
ATCGAGAGCTTCCTTCCCTCCCCCAGATCATAAGCTCCGGCAATCAGGTGTACGTCCGTGTGACACACCCCTGATGCAGTGATCTTCACCAGGGCCGCCCTTCCACCAGCTTTTGGGACAGGGACTTCTTGCAGCTCTAGCGGTTTGCCCCACGTGGCTACTCTCATTGCCTTCAAAATCTGAAAATCACTTTTCTCTTTAGGAACCGAAGACCTCGCGAATACATCTCTCAAGCTCCCGATAGGCGGACATCTTGGAAATGTCGGATGTGCCACCGGGAGGCGTGATCATTGCCGAGGCGATTTCGTGATAGTACCACGCCTGCTGCTCTTTGGAGGCGTTGAATTTCGCCCAGACATCTTCCCCGGAAGAATGCCAATCCTCGAAAAGGTCTCTAATGTTTGCAAGCTTATCGGCGCAGATCAAAAGACGAACGTCCCTCCCAGAAGTCCTAACTTTTTCAATTTTCTGGGATTTCCTGAGCTTCCAGGTCTTTTTCTTTTCTTCGTTTGAAACTCCCTTGGTCAGCTCTTCGCTTTCAGAAGCGGCTTCGACCAGCGAGCCGACGGCGTTCCCAAAATTCCTTCGGATTTCCTTCCTGGTGCGCGGTGTGTCCTCCAGTACATCGTGGAGTACCCCCGCAATTGCCAGATCTTCGCTGGCGCCGTTCTTCAGAAGTATTGAAAGCACGTCCAACGGATGCACTATGTAGGGAATTGTGGATCCCTTTCGAAACTCATCCTTATGAGCCCCCGCTGCAAATTCGATCGCTCTTGAAATTCTATTGTAGTCGTACCCAGCCATGGGATTTGACTTTGAAGCCGGGACTTTAGTTGCCTCAAGTGCGGTTGTCCCTTTCCCAGTGATCCTTGCCATTATCAGCTCACCGCGCGTGACGTGCAACTCCTGCTGAAATTGGACGTACCCATCCCGTCGCAGCTCGTGGAGGATCTCGTTTACTTCTTTTTCAGCGAGCGAAAATTCCTTTGCTATCGAAGTGTTTGTGGCAGACTCCTTTTTCTGAAGAAATTCCAGAATTCGTCGTTCATTTTCATTTTGAGAATCTGAATTCATTTGACCGCAGCCAGCAATCTCTATCGTATTGGCCCAAGTTTTGGCAGGCGCTTGATAAAGATTGGTTCCTACTTCGTTAGCGCTATCAAAGAAGAACGATATAAAAATCGCGTTACGTGAGAATTCCGCTTTCTGCCTTTCAGAGCACAATTTGTCGATGCTTGTCCCACTCGCTGATTTTCCGGGCTACATCTTTTGTACAGACCAAAAGGTAAAATGGACTCTTTCCCGATAGATTGAAACTCTTTGTGACTGTTTGGGATGTCGAAGTCATCTGAAATAACCGTCGAGGCTCATGATCTCAGGCGTACATTTCAGACGAAGAACCAAAATCCCGTCGTCGCGCTTGACGGGATAGATCTTCAGGTTATGGAGGGCGAGATCTTCGGTGTCCTGGGGCCAAATGGCGCTGGCAAGACTACTACGATCAGGATCCTGTCCACTCTGCTCCTCCCAACCGGCGGCTGGGCGCGTGTGAAGGGTTTCGATGTTGCAACAGAGCCCGAGAAAGTGAGGCGAGTGATTAACATGGCCAGCGGCGCGGAGAAAGCCGGTTACGATTTTATCACCGCAAAGAAGAACCTGTGGTTTTTCTCTCAACTCTACGGGATACCTTCGGACATTGCTGAGAAACGGATAAACGAACTCTCTGAGATGCTCGGCCTCACCAAGTACCTGGACAGAAAATTTTACGCCCTTTCCACCGGCTACAGGCAGCGGGCGACGATAGCCAGGGCATTCATAAACGAGCCAAAAGTCATCTTTCTGGATGAGCCGACGATCGGGCTGGATGTGATGACCGCCCTAAGTATAAGGGAGTTTATGCGAGCCCAGGCGAAGGAGAAGGGGAGAACTATAATTCTCGCGACCCACAATATGTCAGAAGCAGAATCGATCTGCGACGAGGTGGCGATAATCGACAGAGGGAAGATAATAGCGAACGGTACCCCGGACTCCCTCAAGCGATCTCTGGGGGCGCCTCCACTCGTGATGGAAATCCAACCGGCCCCCAAGACCCTCGACATGCTGTCCTCCATTGATGGCGTCAGAGGGTTCACTTCCTCCGTCGATGAGGAGCGAGGCCTGGCCATGGTTCAGGTGGTCGTCAACGACGAATCCGGAGCAGAGCAGGCTGTTGAAGCCATGAGAAAATCAGGGTACAACGTCTTGACTTCGTGGAGGAGATCTGCGACAATCGAGGAAGTCTTCGTCTCTTTAGTGGGCAAGGGGTTCAAGGAAAGGGAAGAAACGGAGGAATAAGCTTTGGAGGCAGCACCATGGGTCCGAACGATGAAGGCAAGGGCGGTCGTGAGAATTTGGAGCCAGTTTGGCGAGCCGCTTTGGATCGTTGTCAACATTGGCTTCCCGATTTTTACGTCGATGGCCCTCGCTCTTCTTTATGAGAGCAGCGGCTTTGGGGACTATACCGGTTTTGCCATTCTGGGCGGCGTGATGATCTCCTTCTGGGGAAACGTTCTGTGGTCGATGGCGAGCCAATTCTACTGGGACAGACAGGAAGGACTGTTTGAGATCTACCTCACTTCCCCGGCTTCGATTTCGGCAATCTTGATCGGAATGTCGGTAGGTGGCATAGTCGGGACGGCTCCTTCTGCGGTGGCGGTCGCGATCATAGGGTCGTTGCTCTTTCACCCGTCCATCGTCGTTTCCTCCTGGATAGCTGTGATCCTGACGTTTACGCTCACGCTTCTTTCCCTGTACTGTATGGGCATGCTGCTGTCATCGTTGTATCTCGCCTACGGGAGAGCTGCAGAATCTCTGAACGACGCACTACAGGAGCCGGTCTCGATGCTCTCCGGCGTGTACTTTCCTTCGATCGGAAGCCTCTCACCCTTTCCTTTCGTGGTGCAGGTCGCAGCATCTCTGATCCCCCTCACGATAGGGATGGACTCACTGCGCAGAACGCTATTTTTCTCGGAAGGACTCTCCGGAGTGTGGCTGGAGCTGCTCGTGCTGGCAGCGATGTCCGTAGCTTTATTTTTCGCTTCCTCAGTTTCGCTGAAAGCCCTGGAGAATAAGGGCAGAAGAGACGGTACGATTGCTGTCAGGATCCGGTGACTCTGAAAACCATGAGCTCCGCCCGTTCTATCGCCTCGGTCGTTTGGCTGGGGATCTACCACGACATCGCCTGGACCTCACCTGCAGTCGGAATCGCGCTGAGGACCGTCGCGCCAATTGCTTCTGCGATCACGACCTCCATAATATACTGGCTGGGCGCGAGCGCAGCTCACTCCTTCGATCCCAGTCACCTAGCCTACGTTTTGGTGGGAGCGACCCTCTACACGCACATCGCTGCGTACTGCTATGCCCCGACGGTAGCCATCGCGGAGGGGAAGAACCTGTCAGTGTTCCCCCACATTTACATTACTCCGCGGTCGTCGACCATCTATCTGGCGGGAAGGACCCTCGCCTCATTTCTGATCTCTTTCGTAACCTCGATGATTGCCCTAACAATTGCCTACTATATCTTGGACTCTATCCTTCACGTGCAAATTCCGCTCATCGTCGACCTCGACACTGTCTCGCTGCTGGCAGTAGCACTTTTTCTGAACGTGCCGGCCTCGCTGGGCCTGGGTTACATGCTGGGAGCGTATTCGTTGTTTGCAAGCAAATTCGAGTGGGCCCTTCCGAGCTATGTCGCGGGCATACTGATGGTGTTTTCCGGAGCGCTGTTTCCACCCTCCATCTTACCCTGGCCGCTTTCAGCTTTTGGTAATGCGCTTCCCTACACTCAATTCATATCGGCCGTAAGGGACGCTATCGTGTATGACACGTTCTCTTCCTATTTTTCCGCCCTGGTTTATTCGGCAGTTGTGGGAGTGTTTGTCTTGATTTTTGGGCTGGCGCTCTACAAATTATCCGAGAGAAAAGCAAGGAGGGACGGAGTTATCGACAGAAGATTGGCGTAAAAAGAAATCCGATCAAAGAGGCGGGGCACCGTACATAAAGAGTTTTTACGAGATTGGTTTCGGACCTGTTCTTTAACACAGAGATTTTGGAGCCCAGTAGCTGGAGACTTGATGAAACTTTCGAAAAAGAACCAACGGAAATTGAACCAACGACCAGCGCTGTAATCGAGTGTCGAGTTTGGCAGAATTAAGTGGGTGAGATTTTCTCTGAACTCGGAACAAAAAGCAGTGTA
>JASHPQ010000180.1 GCA_030037995.1 Nitrososphaerales archaeon
ACCCGCGTATGTTTATGCTTGCAGCACTTACGACACTTTAAGTTCCACGCTAACATCTGTCTCAAATCTTAACATGTCATGCAATATCACAAAAGGGGATATTATCGCGATTATGACTGATTGCTACGGCTACAGCGGAAGCAATACGAACGCTGGCTTCGAGCCAGTTACGGATTCTCTCGGTACAAAATTCGCAATGGTTTCACAAAATTATTCCTCGACTAATTTCAGGGCAGTTTATATTTCCAGAGTATATTATGGAGTAGCTCCCGAAAATGCAACGAACGACTCCTTTTCAGGAACAGCAGAAGGAACGATGGGTTCCGGTTATTGCGAATTCTCACCGGACTATTATGCTGCGCCTTTCCTTTCATTAATTTCTGTGCAGGAGGGTCAAGGCTTTGCCTGCGATCCAAATACGATAAATGCCAGTGAAACCATATCGGTTTCTGGCTCTCACTATCTCAGCGCGTTATTGGAACAGGGCGGCGGCGAGCTTAGCCCGTCCACTGATCAAGGCATGTCCGACGGATTAGGCCAGACGAGAGCTGGCGTATTCTATTTCCCAAGCGGATTTACCGGAACGCTCACGGCTTCCTCTGTTTCTACGGAAGGATGCGCTGAAGATTTTTTCACGTGGGCTAATTTCTTGGTCGGAAGTCTCGCCACAACTCAAACGATACAATAACAGAGGAAAAATTGTTGATCCAGCCTTCCATTTTTTTAATTCAAAAATTGTTCGGTCGAGAACTCGTTTCAACACGAAAGGATCTTCTCGCCGATGACATTGGTGCAAATGGGCACTTTTGAAATAATTCGTTTTTTCTGATAAATTCAGACTGCCGGTATCTTTTCTACCTCAGATAGTTTCTCGAGGTAATCTGGAGGAAATTTTGAATCCAAATTTCGATTCTGACCTATAGCTATGTACTTCAATGTCGCTGTGGTCTCTGGATTCAGAAACCTCCACATGTCGATCACAATTTTGTTGGAGAAATTTAGATCGGTATCGTAGAACTGCTTCCATGGAGTCGCGATGATACAAACGTCGGATTCGTCGATACAGGACAATAAACCCTCAGCACAGTTTATGCCAAGAGAAAGAATTTCTTTCTGGTTCTCACCCATTGTAGGATCAAACGCCAAAACCTCGTAGCCGTCTCGTTGCAGCTCTTTTGCAAGCATGAGCGATTGGGAGGCTTCTAACACGTTAGTGTTGGGCTTGTAGCTCAGCCCAAGAACACCAATCTTTGCGGGAGGACGAATGTTCTCCTTCCTAAAAATATCGAGTACACGGTGAACTTGAGAAAGATTCACTTTATGAGTGGCTAGCGCGATCTCAGCGTGGGCACCTAAGATGCGAGCAAACGTTGCAAACGCGATGTTATCTCTAGGAAAGCAGGGACCACCGTACCCCTGGGCGCCGCGCAAATATCTGAATCCTATCCTCGTATCCTTACCGATTGCGTTGGTTACCTTGTCGACATCGCCGCCGGGCATCAGCTCACAAATCTCGGCCAGGGTGTTTGCAAAACTCATTTTCATTGTGACGAAGGAGTTCACTGAGATCTTTGCAAGCTCGGCATTGACAAAACTCATTCGTTCTATCGGGGGGGAGTTCTTGCAAATTTGTTTCTGGATTCTCGCCAGTTTGAGGCCTGCCTTCTTGTCCGACTCGCCGATCAGGATAAAATCGGGTTCGCGCATCCCCCTGATAACGTCGCCCAGCGCAATAAACTCCGGATTGTAACATAGACCAAAGCCCTTCCCGCAGGTCTTTCCTGAGACTCTCTCCAGGAGTGGTCGAACAAAGTGGTCCATCGACCCGGGCATAACCGTGCTTACCAAGACTATCAGGTGATACCCCTTTTTAGTCCTCAGCTCGCGCCCAATACTGTCCATTGCTCTTTCAACGAACTTGAGCGAAAACAGCCCAGCATCATCGCTTGGTGTCGGGACAACCACGAAAGTAACTTTGGTGGATAGAATTTCCTTGAAACTGCTGGTCGCGTGAAGTCGTCTCCTGTGCGCTCTAATTATCTCTTGAAGACCGGACTCAAAAATCGGAGAGATGCCTTTATTGATCGAATCTATCGTTACAGGATTCACGTCCACTCCGATCACTCGGTAATCATTCATGGCCAGGACTGCGGCAAGACACAACCCCAGTTTGCCTAGCCCGACGACAGAAGCACTCTTTGCACTCAAGACAAATATCCGTCCGTTGTGGAGGAAAATTAGGCTTGAATTTCTGGGGTTACGTGCATCTTGCGTTCTCCCCTATGCCACGAAAACGTCCTTTCTAGGCCCTCTTCTAAATCGATCTTTGGCTCCCATAGAAGCAGATTCTTGGCTCTCGAAATGTCGAGTGCTCTGCTGAACGGTCCCTCTGGCTTGCTCCTATCAAAGAGAACTTTGGACGGTTGGTGTCCTGAAATTTCTAAAATCATCGTTGCGACGTCCTTTATCTTGTACCGCTTATCCCACCCAAGGTTCACAGCCGTGGCATCTCGGATATGTTCGACTGCGAGCAGCGAACCCGCAACAATATCGTCTACAAACGTAAACCCTCTCTCCTGTCCGCCGGAACCCCAGACTACGTAAGGATCTTGTTGGTCGAGCGCTTTTTCTATCAGCGCGGCGATCGCGTGACTGGCATCGAGTTCCCCCGGGCCGTAGACGGTCAGATATCTGCTGATGGAGGACTCAAAGCCTTTCTCCTTGCGAAAGACATCCAGCTGCATCTCGCCCATGAGTTTCGCAAATCCGTAGAGGTTATCCGAGCTCTGCCAGCCCTCTCCGGTTGAAAGTACCTGATCCTCCCGCAACAAAAGGCCCGGCCTGTTGAGCGAGGGTGCGTATACGCAGGCGCTGGAAGAGTAGTGAAGGTGGCTTATTCCCGCTTCATAAGAAGAGCTGATCACGTTGTGATCGATTGCCAGCATCTTCGAGCATTCAGCCTGATGAATGTCCACGAATTCTCTGCCGCCGAACACCGCGCTCAAGTGAAACACGATATCGTAATTCCTCGCCAGGAGCTCGAAATCCCTAGGATTGGTGGCGAGATCGATTGTATGTATTGGGACCTCGTTCATCCCATGCTTTTCGTAAATGGACGACAGTCTCTTGAGCTTCGCCCCACCAATTGAGGCCTTATTTGGAAAGAGCAGTTTATCAACAACGGTTACGGTGGCACTTTGGCCCAATAGTTTATCGACGATTGCACTGCCAATGAATCCAGCTCCGCCGGTGACGATCACCTTTTTCCTGCTCCAATTCATCGCAAGAACGGGAGAAGCCGATTCCGGAGCCAATTAAAAATTCGTGCATTTATTCTATTGAGTGATTACCTTTTTTTATTACTCCCAAAGTCCTTCAGGTCTTTTAGTGGATTTTTCTGAGGAGAAGCATGGGTGGAAGTCGACCTCATTTTGCTGCGTATTCTCCTCGTTGAATCGGCGAATTGATACAATTCATGGAAAAAAGGGATGACACCCTAGTCCAGAGTTAGTAATCGCCACTTAATTGGCTCTGGTCTTTTTCTCAGGATTATTCGAACGGCTAATACAAGGAAGTGTTGAAGGGGCAGAATTCGGGCAACCCCAATTCGTGGCCTGGTTGATCTGTAATGTGACCTGCAGAAACAAGAATTGCCCTTGGCAACGGGGTGAACGCGATTGCGCGAAATGAACCCCTTGAAATTTACTAAAAAATTTACAGTTTTACACTGGAAGAGGAAACTTCATGTGTGGAGGGAAATTTTGACAGTGATTCCAAAACTTGCGTCCCGGAAACATGAAACGCAGATCTGAACCTGCATCGGGCCTAGAGCTGAGTGAGCAGTATTACAAACAAATCGTGGAGCCCATTCTCCGCAAGAAATTTCCCCGCCTGAGCTACTCTGCCGGTCTAATCGGAACAGGTTCGGAAGTCTTAGGCTATGATACCCGACAATCTACGGACCACAACTGGGGACTGCGATTACTGGTATTCCTGCCAGAGAATGACTTTCGAAAATACAAACCAAAAATCGACAGAGAACTCAGGAGCTCCCTTCCGGCTACCTTTCGAGGCTATCCCACCAGCTTCGGAAAACCAGATGAGGTTGGGGTGAGAGTGCCAGACTTTGCAACCAGAAAAGCAGGAGATATCAATCACTACGTTACGATCCTGACCGTCAACTCCTTTTTCAATGAGACAATTGGCTTCGACCCGTTGAAAACCATCGAGGCTAAGACGTGGCTCGCAGTACCGCAGCAACGACTCTTGGAGCTAACGAGCGGCAAGCTTTTCCGAGATGGCTTGCACCTGAAAAGGATTCTCGAGAAGTTTCGATATTATCCGAAAAACGTTTGGTTGTACGTCTTGGCTTCACAGTGGTCAAAGATCTCGGAAGAGGAAGCCTTCGTTGGAAGAGCAAGCGCGGTCGGAGACGAAGCCGGTTCCAGATTGATTGTATCGAAACTTGCAAAGGAATTGATGGAACTTTGCTTTCTCATGGAAAAGAAGTACGCACCGTACAGCAAGTGGTTTGGCACAGCGTTCTCCAATCTTGAGATCTCCACCAAGCTCGCACCGGTTCTTTCAAAGATACTCGAATCAGACTCGATCCGCACCAGGGAGACGTGGTTATCGGAAGCCTATCGCATCGTCGCAGAGAAGCACAACTCCCTCAAGATCACAAGAAAAATTCCCACCGGGGTGTCACGATATTACGACAGGCCGTACCTTGTAATTCATGCCGACAGCTTTGCGAAAGAAATTAAGAAGGAGATCCGCGACCAAGGAATTCGTCGTCTGCCCCTTATTGGATCAATCGATCAAATTACTGACAATCCAACTCTATTGAACAACAAGAGCAGTTTGAAACGGGCTCACATTCTGTACGAATCCTGATACTTTTACAGGAAAAAATTTTGTTTTCTCAAGTTTTTCGGCTGTTTAGTGCAAATTGGGGTTCTGTCCGATCCGTTCCTGAACGCCCCAAAAATCAGTTCTGCCCGGTCTTTGATTAGTTTTTCGCGGTGTCCGGGATAAGTTGTTTTCGCCTAGTCTGGAAAAGCGGTCAGGAAC
>JASHPQ010000181.1 GCA_030037995.1 Nitrososphaerales archaeon
TTTTGGATCGGCGGTGGATCATAAAAGGGCGTATGACAATGACAAGGGGCCCAACACCGGCGGGATGGGAGCCTTTTCCCCGGCCCCTGCATTGACCTCGGAAGAACTCTCCCTGCTGAGCGACAAGGTTGTAAGGCCCGCGGTAATAGACACTGGTTTTCATGGATTTTTGTACGTGGGATTGATGCTCGATGAAAACAATTCTCCCTGGGTTCTCGAATTCAATTCTAGGTTGGGTGATCCTGAGGCTCAGGCAATTTTACCCAGGCTGGATTCCGATCTTGTGGGGCTGCTTTATGATTGCGAGTCGAAAGGAGGTTTTCAGGAAATCTCCGACTTAAATTGGAGCTCAAACTGCTCCTGTACCGTGGTAATGTGTTCGGAAGGGTATCCGGAAAGCCCGAAGATTGGAGACGAGATCAAGGGCATCACCAAAGCACAAAGCTTGCCCAGAGCACTCGTATTCCACTCTGGGACCGTAGTAAAAGGGGAATCGATTTACACGAGTGGGGGACGAGTACTTTCCGTTACGGGCGTCGGAGCTTCTCCCAGTGATGCGGCAAAGAAAGCTTACGAGGCCGTTAGTTTGATATCTTGGCGGGGAGAGCGTCACCGCTCGGACATCGCTTCATGAGTTCCAAAGGAAGGAGGGTTGTCTAGACTAATGGAAAAGATGCTACTGGTTCTTGCCTCGGGCCGCGGGACTGACTTTCAAGCAATTGTGGATCACGCAAGGCTGGGAATATTCAGCGGGGTAAAGGTAGGAGCGCTAATCTGCAATCACGAAGCTGCGCCTGTAATCCAGCGAGCGAGAGAAGCTGGCGTCAAGGCGGTAGTCGTCCAAGGAACTTCGGGAAGAAATTTTCAGGATCCCTCCGAAAGAGAGGCTACACGCGCGCAGTTCGATCAGGAGTGCTCGCGAATAGCAAGGGAAATGGGCGCGAGCTTAATAGTCCTTGCGGGTTTTGATCAAATACTGGGGAGGAAGCTCGTCGACTCCTTTCCCTTCAAGATTCTTAACATTCATCCGGCGTACGATCTAAATAGATTCGGCGGCAAGGGGATGGTCGGCCTCCGGGTCCACGAGGAAGTTCTGAAGAGCGGTGCCAATTTTTCCGGATGTGCCGTCCACTTTGTGACAAATGACATCGACCTCGGGCCCGTGATCCTCAAGAAGAAGACGACGATCGAGACAAGGGAGACGCCCGAGAGTTTGGAGAAGCGGGTTTTGGAACTGGAGCATCTCGCTTACCCTGAAGCCATCCAGCTCGTCTTGGACGAGAGGGTGCGCATAGATGCGAGCGGCAAGGCCTGCTACGTCGACCGGTACAGCAGGAACTGGGATGTCGAGTGGGATTCCAGGCAGCGAAAGTACGTCGAGCTGATCGAAGGAAAACTTCCTGTGTAGCTTTTCCAAATTCCTTTCGGGACAGGTAGAGATTATGGAAACCACCATGATGCCGGCCTCACCACTAGCCTCAAAAGTGAAACAAACAGTCTCCCAAGATGTCGCCCGGCTGAAGCGTGAGCGTGGAGTTTCTCCGAAGCTCGTGGCACTGCTCATAGGCAAGGACCCGGTCTCGAGGACTTACGTTGACCTCAAGAAAAAAGACTGTGCGGAAGTGGGGATTTTATCCGAAGTGAGGGACCTGAGCTCTGACCAATATTCCTCGTCTGACATAATCAGCGCCTTAAAGCAGCTTAACGAGGATCCGAGCGTTCACGCCGTCATTCCCCAAATGCCGTTCAGCGGAAAGGTACGCGAGGAAGAGGTCTTTTCAACGCTCAGCCCGGATAAAGACGTTGACGGCCTGACCCCCTACCGCCTCGGCAGGTTGGTCAGATCAGAGTACGATCTCGAGGGATCGTTGCTGCCTTGCACCCCCAAAGGAATTACTCTTTTGTGCAAATTCTACTCGGTGCCCCTCGAAGGGGCAGACATTGCAATAGTAGGTCGGGGCGTTCTCGTCGGAGAGCCATTGCGGAAGTTGCTCCAAGATCTCAACGCCACCGTCACCTGCTGTCATACGAAAACAAGAGATCTCTCCGGTAAACTCGAGAAAGCCGATGTGATCGTCGCCGCCAGCGGCCGCCCTCCCGAAATTTTTGGAGACAGGGGCTTCCGTCTAAACGGCGAGATGGTCAAAGAAGGTTCCACGGTGATTTCCGTCGGCGTGGCCAAAGATCCTTCGACCGGCAAAATGCTGTACGATGTTGACGTAGCTTCCCTCAACGGGAGGTGCAAGTTTCTTACCCCGAACACTGGAAGCGTCGGAGTGATGACAAGAGCCTGCCTATTGCAAAACACTATCGTGGCTGCCCTTGCACTGTCGAAAGCCGTCTAAAATTTCTCTTCGATATAATCTACCATCGACTTAAAAATGCCCAGGCCATCACCATGCGGTGAGATTTCCCGTCTCTCCGTCCAGTCTGGCATCTGATAGCCCCAATAAGCATCCTCGGGATGGGGCATTAACCCCATAATGGTGCCCGACGGACTGCAGATTCCTGCGATGTCTAGATCCGAGCCATTGGGGTTATCTGGATAATTGAGGTGTGCGACTTCGCCGTCTGGTCGGGAGTATTGAAGGGCAATTTGGTTGTTCCTCGAAAGCTCTTCGAGTACTTCGGGCGAACGCGCTATGAAACATCCCTCTCCATGAGCAATCGGGAACTTTCGGACCCCTCTCGCTCTCGAAGTAAAGATGCAACGAGACCCCCCGTTAATCGATAGATTTACCCATCGGCACTCAAATCTTCCGGAGGCGTTACCAGCTAGCGCCACGACCGGTGATTCTGAAAAGTCAAGAAAGGGGAGGAGCCCTGCTTCCACCAAAACTTGGAACCCGTTACAGATCCCCAGGATCGGTTTTCCAGACTCGGCAAAAGCTCGCAAATCTTTTCCGAGAAAATTTTGGATGCGCTTCGCCCAGATTGCTCCCGCCCTAACATAATCTCCATAGGCGAATCCCCCTGGAATCACGAGCCCGTGATATGTGCCAAGATTTCTCCGTCTCAAAATGTCGTTCAGATGCAAAATTTCCACAATGGCCCCCTGGTCTTCCAGACAGACAGCAGCGTCATTATCTCTGTTTGTACCAGCGACGCGCATAATGCAGATCTTTACGTTTTCGCGGTTCATTGCACTTGCATGCCACCGATTCTAGAATTGGTGGGACTCGGGTTTGAAAAACGGCCCTTCCACGCGATGGCGCAGGCCTCCGTGGAGGCCCGGATCAGGGGCATTCCATCTTGATTCAATACATTCAGGGTGTCCTTTCCGATGGTGCCAATGTTAAGGTATGGGAAGCCCCTCAGAATCTTTTCAAATTTGGACTCTTCGCCAGCGGCAACCTCAACCAAAAATCTAGAATTCGATTCTGAAAAAAGCTGCTGTGCAGGATCCATCTCGGGGTCGCCTTTGGGAAGTGTCACCTCTGCTCCTAGCTTATTCGTGATACACATCTCTGCGAGAGCCACCGCAAGTCCGCCCTGTGATAAATCGTGCACCGCCCTTACAAAAGGCAAGTCAGTAGCTTTGTTGATCGCCCGATACAATGCTGGTGCCTTTTGAAGATCCAGTTTAGGGACCTGGCCTCCAGTTATTCCTTTGAGACAGTAATATTCAGAACCTCCAAGCTCCGCCCCGGTTTCTCCAACAAGATAAATCGTATTGCCTGCTGTCTTAAAGTCCGCACTCACGCTTTTCGAAGCGTCCGGAATGATCCCAATCGCGGTTACAACCAGGGTCGGAAGGATCTCGCCCATGGGAGTCTCGTTGTACAGACTGTCCTTTCCTGAAATGAACGGCATGTCATATGCTTTGGAAACATCATAGCATGCCCTAGCAGCCTGCACGAGCTCCGCAAGCGTTTGTTTATCATCTACATTTCCCCACGCAAAATTATCCAGCAGTGCGATTCTTCGTCCCCCGGCGGCTACGTTGTTCCTTACGGCTTCGTCGATCGAGGATGCCGCCATCCAGTAAGGATCGATCCTAGCAAGCTTCGGGTCGTACCCGCACGAGATAACGATGCCTTTTGGGGACCCGAGGAGCGGCTTCAGAACGGCGGCATCGTTCGGACCGGAATCTGGGACTTGGAAGGGCTTTAGCACGGTATTTCCCTTCACTTCGAAATCATAAGTTCTTACAAAGCTCTCCTTGCTTGCGATGTTAGGCGAGCCGAGAAGCAAAAGCATGTCCTGAGTCAGAGTCTCGACAGCATGGTCTTTAGGGCGCGCCACTATCGCCTTCTCGGTCTTAGGAATTGAAACGCTCCTAGCTGGGAGCTTCGGCAAGGGAGGAGAAAACAGGAAATCCAGATTCAAACAGCCCATGCTCTCGCCTTTGTTCTTGAGCACAATTTCGTTAGATTGAGCAAGCTTGCCAATCGCGCACGCTTCGATCTCTTCTCTTTCAAACACCGAGAGACTCTTTGCAAGACTTTCCGGGGGGAGGACAAGAAGCATCCGCTCCTGTGACTCCGATATCCAGATCTCCCATGGCTCGATCTCGGTAGTCTTCAGCGGTACGCTGGCAAGATCCACCTCAGCTCCGCAGCCAAAAGATTTCGCAATCTCACAGACCGCGGATGACAGGCCTCCTCCTCCGAGATCCGTGATGGCGGATCCGAGCCTTCGGTCACCAATTTCCAAGACCGCCCTCATCAATTTCTCCTCAACGATTGGATCCGGAATTTGAACAGCCGATCTCAAGGCGTCGGTATCTCCCTCGATTTTCTCCGAGGCGAAGTTGACGCCGTGGATTCCGTCTCTTCCGGTTCTCCCGCCGGCGATTACGAGGATGTCTCCGGGTTTTGCGCTTCTCGCATAATTGCGGTTTTTCAATAGCCCAACGCAGCCGCAGAAAACAAGAGTGTACCCGGTGTAGGAGCCATCGAAGTAGATTCCTCCGTTCACCGTGGGGATGCCCATATTGTTTCCGTAGTTTCCTACGCCAGAGACCACCCCCGCTAGAAGGTATCTCGGATGCTTTACGCCAGCTGGCAGCTTATTGAAGGGGAAATCGAGGTCACCAAAAAATAGAGTGTCTGTTATGGCGATCGGCTCGGCCCACACACCTAGGATATCCCGTATTACTCCGCCAACGCCTGTCGCCGCCCCGCCGAAGGGTTCGATCGCGCTCGGATGATTATGAGTCTCAACCTTCGCTGCAATCGAAATAGTCTCTTCAAACTTTACGATGCCGGCGTTGTCGCTGAATGCCGATACGACCCAGGTTGCTCCGATTTCTTCGGTCGCTTTTTTGATGAAAGAGTTGAAGAGGCCGTTTACGATTTCCTTTCCGATGCCGATTTCTGACTTGAATACCTTGTGAAAGCAGTGTTCGGACCAGGTCTGAGCAATCGTCTGGAGTTCGATCTTTGTGGGTTCTCGGCCGACCTTTCGAAAGTAAGACTTTACCGCCGACACTTCAGACGGGCTGAGCCCGGTCCCAAGCTTACGGCAGAGTTGGTATGCTTTCTTCTCGTCCAATGAGATAAAGCTAAGCTTCTGCTGCTGTGGTATTTCCAAAAGGTTCTACCTCAAATCTAAACTCATCCTTAGTTGGATTGACGAGGAGTCGCGAGCACATGGCCCGCACGGCAGCTTCTGCATCCTTTTTGGTACCAGAGTCCAGGATTACTTCGTATACCTTTCGCGTCCTCACGCCCGTTACGGGGAAGTTAAGATCAAGAAGAGTCCTCTTGATAGTCTCCGATTCCGGATCCAGATGATCTTTTTTTAGACCGATTTCAATCCTTGCCCTAAACCTCAAATGGATTCCAGACTCGCTCTATTCCCTTTCAGTGAGAAATTCAATGTCGGAAGCGGTCACAGGAAGACGGGGTTTCTGCTGAAAGCGCTCTCAATTGAGATCCTTCCACTGTTGGACACAAAACCAATATCTTCTGCATGGCACATGTTATTTAAGGAATCAACTGTCCTCGCTGAACCTTTCGCAGAAACAACAATCGCAAAGCCGACTCCCATATTGAATGTATTGAACATTTCAACAATAGAGATGGGAGTGCCCGCTTTCTTTGCGGAATCTATGATCAATCCAAAAATGGCTGGCTTCCTCGAAAGCTTCATTTTCAAGCCCAGACCTGACCTCAATCGCTGCCAGTACAATAATCTCCAGAACTTTGCCAGTCCATCTCCAGTTATATGAACTGCGGCTTTGATTTCGACGTCTTCGTCTTTCAGCTTCTTGATTGCCTTAGCGTAGATTCGGGTGGGTTCGAGGAGCTCATCAATCAGGGGACGGTCCAAACCCTCCGGAACATCGTAAGACTCGTAGGCTCCTCCCCACTTTTTCAGCAGGACCCTCCGAGCTAGTGACAGGCCATTGGAGTGGATGCCGGAGCTTTCCAGCCCGATCAAACGATCTCCGCTGGAGATTTTGCCCCGGATCATCTGCCTATACTGGACAACGCCCAAACACGAAACGAAAAGATCGAATGGCGATCCTTCTCCCGATATGGGGTTGTGGAGGATCTCGCGGACATCCCCCGTTTCTCCGGAGGC
>JASHPQ010000182.1 GCA_030037995.1 Nitrososphaerales archaeon
AAGCTGATCCTAGGGAAAGGGGAACCGCTTCTAGGAAGACTGCTCGTCTATGACGCGCTGTCGATGACGTTCGAGGAGCTGAAGATAAAGAAAAACCCAAAGTGCCCGGTGTGTTCTGAGAAACCGGAGATCACGACGCTGATTGATTACGAGGCATTTTGCGGGATACGGAAAGAGCCGGACATCGCCTCCGTCCTGCCTCTCGAGTTGAGCCAAGAGCTGAAGCAGGGGAAGCGGGTGATGCTACTGGATGTCCGGGAGCCCCACGAGTGGGACATCGTGCACATTGACGGATCCAAGTTGATCCCTCTGAGGGATCTGCCGGAGAGGGTGAACGAGCTGGACTCCGCGGAGGAGATCGTGGCCTACTGTCATACAGGAGGCAGGAGCGCGAGGGCTACCGACTTTCTCAGGAGTATCGGCTACAAAAAAGTGAGAAACCTGGAAGGCGGTATCGAAGCGTGGGCCGTCGAAGTGGATCCTTCTATGCCAAGGTACTGAAATTTTTTCAGTAGATCCGGGAGCCCAGAAGTGTGTCTCCCGAGTTTTCCGTCGAGAGCAGGATGATGCCACCTGCGCCGTCGTCCACTCCGAGCACCAGCACTTCTGAAATGAAATTAGCGACTTGCTTGGCTGCAAAATTTACGACGCAAATGACCATTCGGCCGAGAAGCTCTTCTTTTGTGTACCTTCTGGTGAGCTGTGCGCTGGAATTCTTCGTTCCCATGTCCGCGCCGAAATCAATTTTCAGACGGTACGCCGGTTTCCGCGCCTCGGGAAAGTCCAGAGCCTCTACGATCTTTCCGACCCGCATTTCCACTTTAGCGAAATCTTCATAGCTTATTGTCGTGGCCAAAGTCCGAGCAGGAAACCCGGAACGGGCTAGAACTGCTTTTCTCCTTCTGTTAGCGGAGCTTGTCTTGCCACTCGGCCATTTCCTGGTTGTTGGCGAGCTCCTCCAACGCGCTGTGGACCTTGACCTTCAGGCGTTCGTTGAGGTACACCGCGTACATCTTGTGGAAGCCGATCGCGAACATCACCGCCGAGCTGACGAGAAGGGTCACGGAGGTTACGTCGAAAAAGTTGGCAAACTGTTCGTTTTGCAGCACTACGATCGATTGCACCAGGTTCATGGCTTGGGAGAGCGCGAGGATCACGATCCCGCCAACGATCGATTCCGGCCCGTCCTGGGTCATCATGATCATGACTTTCATTTTTTGTGCCATCCTGGTGAGGCGAAACCCGTAGTAAGCTGCGATGGTAAATGAAGCCAGAGCGAGCACATACAGCACTGATGTTAGCGGTACGAGAATCATTCCTGAAGAATTCACGCACTTTTGAGAGAGCAAGTGCGCCTTTTGACTTAAAGGACTTATGAACTCTGGCTTCTAAACTTCTTGCTTATTTCCGCGTCGATCGGGGTGACCCGAAAGTACAGACTGGTCGTCACTCGTTATCTGGAATCGTACAGATTCGTAGGATGAAACCACATTGCCGGTTTCCACTTTTTTTCTATGCGGCTTTTTCTAAATTGCCAAGTTCACCATATTTGGGGGAAAAATCGTTGTATCGCTTATTGTACTGCTGTTGCATTTTTGAACCGGGAAAGCTGTTTCTTCATTACTTGACCACTATCCGTTGATGCGAAGATGCTCAGTTAGGTTGCATGTTAGAATAATATTCAGCAGAAAATATTTTCACCGAGGAAAGTTTCAATAGACATCGTGGAGATAATAGACACTGTCATTACAAGAGCTAGAGATGCTGTACTGAAAGCATGGCTGAGGAAGTCGTAAGCGCAATTAATCGAACTTTGATCTGCAACTGCAGGAGATGAACGGCGGGCTAAAAGCGATCAACCCCCGATTGGATGCGACGACACGAAGATCTCCGCAATAGATACGAAACTCTCTGCGATGGAAACGAAGACAGACGCTTTCAGAAATGAATTCAGGAGCGAGATCAAAAGGCTCGACGACAAGATCGACGCCATGAGAAACGAGCTTCGCTCCGACATTGCTAGAGTGGTCTCTCCAAATCAAGGTCGCTGAACTGGGGAAAAGAAGGCAATAATCTTCGCGTATAGACTCTGGCAGTTGCCGCCGGGAGCAAAGACGCAGATATATATCTCTCCCACGTGTCCAAGCTGCTTGAAATCCGGTAGAGTATACTTCTCTTGATTTTGGGAACACTGGGGACGTACTCCTTCCTCCTTCTATCCTGGGCTATGGGTGTGAGCCTCGCTGCCCTCGTCATGATGGGTGCGGACAAGGCGAGCGCGAAGCTGCACAGGACGCGAATTAGCGAAAACACCTTCGGGCTGATCTCGCTTGCGGGCGGGTTTTCAGGAGTGATCCTGGGAGGGTTGGTGTTCCACCACAAGACATCGAAGCCGGAATTCTGGCTTCCAGTTGCGGTTGCGCTCTTTCTCTGGGGGGCGCTTTTTCTGGTCGTATTCCACGTAGTGCACCTGTGATCGACAAAAAAGGGGCCAAAGGCTGGGCGCTCTTTACGTTGTGGAATCAGAAAGTGTTTTTTAGAGCATGAATGATCGATTGCAACTGCAATGAACAGAGCTTGAAACGAGCTCTTCAGTACCAGAAATTGCAGGGGTGCGCGATCGCGGGGAAATTGGCTATATGAATCCAAAGAGAGGGCTGCGAACAATGGCCCGCGGAGCTATTGGATCCATCAAATCACGGCCCCTCGCCGCGCCAATGGACTAGCTTAGGGGGCCTACTTCAGTAAACAAAGTCTGAGCTCGCAACTGGATGTCAAGAAAGTTCGATGCTTTTGTCATCGCATGCCCCGTCCACCGCTAACCGTCAGGATTTCACCGGTAATAAAGTCAGATTCGTCGGAGGCGAGAAAGACGCAAGCACCGGTAATGTCCTCGGGCTGTCCTAATCTTTTCAAGAAGGCCTCCTCCGTCGCCCGGTTCATGTGCTCCGGTGACAGCGAGGCGGTCATGTCTGTTACTATAGTTCCAGGAGCTATAGCGTTCACGAGGACTTGAGGACCCAAGTTCACTGCCAAGGATCTCGTCAGACCGATCACTGCCGCTTTGGAGGCGG
>JASHPQ010000183.1 GCA_030037995.1 Nitrososphaerales archaeon
CGAATGCAGTTTACCATGCTACGGGGAGGAGAATTAGGGATCTTCCCATTACGCCGGATAAGCTGTTGATTTGAATGAGCTCTTCGTTTGCGACTTGCGTTACTTAGCGTCCGCCAGCTCTGATCATTGATATGAAAAAGCTGTCAACCTTGGATGGAGGCAAGGAAGAGATTGAGGAAAGCGTCTTGGATAACCCGACCCTGTAAATGGGCTTCGGGTTCGAGCTATCGAGGGCCTTTTCCACTGTTTTCGCAACTGTTATCGGATCAACACCGCGCTTGGCAATCTCCGCATCTCTATGGAGAACGGCATCCAGAGCTGATCCATAAAGGGCCAGCTGCTTTTTGGTCAAAGACTTGATACTTTGTGATAGCTCTTGATCCATTCTACCTACTGCGTTTGATTTTATCCCTCCGCACGCTATCATGATACTTGGAATATTCCAGGGAGAAAGTTCGATCCTGAATGTCCGAGCTAGACCGTGGGTTGCAAACTCTGGAACGTGTACTGACGATTTGTAGGCGAGAGGTATCGGTCCAGGCGTCGTTATCCACAGTAGTCGCCCCTTAGTATTCCTGATTTCGGGGAGCAACATTTGGACGAGAGTCGCTGCCCCTACTATTCTGGTCTTCAATTCTCTTTCCATTATTTGCATATCAAGTAATTCGAGCGGAGCAATTGCGCCACCGCCAGCATTGTTGATTATGGCATACAAACCGTCTAGTCTGTTGGAACGCAAGTCTGACCTCATGGTATCTACCGCGGTCTTGATCTGTGCATTCTGAGTCAGATCTAGATTTGGAATTGTTACCACGTTCGACCGACTAGCATTTTTCGTTGTTTTCATGGCACCATGTCCTCTCACTGTTCCAAAGACCAAGAAATCTTCGCGTCTGGCAAGATACTCGGCAACTGCCTTTCCTATTCCAGATGAAGTACCGGTTACAACTACGGCTTTCCTTGGACCCTTCACGGTTATCGCCCCAGTCTAATTGTGCCAGAGTAAAAAACGAATGAATCAGACCGCGGAAAGCAAACTGAAGGAGAGATTCAGCTTTAAAGGGAAATGTACGACAATCCCAGTGTCTACTTTGTCACCCGAACATGGTTCTGAATCCACAGTAGCCGAGCTCCTTGTCAAATGTCTCGAGAATGAAGGAGTAAAGTATGTTTTTGGAATCCCCGGTGAAGAGAATGTTCATTTTGTTAACGCCCTAAAAGTAGCCTCAAAGCCCCTTAATTTCATCTTGGAACTCTAGCTTGGTGCAAGATCTGCCAACACAGTCGTCCAATTCGCTCAGAGAGAGATTGCTTAAATAAGTTCACTTAAGCACCTGCCCTCATTTATATGAGATCCAGAAATAAAGATGCGATTTCCAATGCCGCCAAAATCGGAATCGTTATTATCATAATTATAATAATCGCGCTCGGTGGCTACGTTGCGATAAGTCAGACATCCAAAATCTCTTCAACTTCGACTGCTACTTCCTCTTCGACCTCTGCCCCGCCACCGTCATCCACAACCACTTTCATCACTTCGTCAAGCTCATCCTCCTCTGCATCCACTCCAAGCGTCTCGACTCTGACGTCATCATCGACGATCAGTTCTGTTTCCAGTACGACAGGCAACTCGGCTGTAAGTAGTTCTATTCCAAAAACGCTAACTTGGGAGACCTCTCAGACTCCCGCCTATCTCGATCCCCAAGTCTCATGGGATTCGTTCGGTCAATCAATTATTCAGAACATATACGAGCCTCTCCTCTGGTACAATGGAAGCTGTTCAACTTGCGTGATTCCATGGCTGGCTCAGAATTACACGGCTGCAGCCAATTTGATGAGCTATAACTTCACGCTGCGCAGCGGAATTACTTTCGCGGACGGTGAACCATTGAATTCGAGCGCCGTCTACTTTTCTATGAACAGGCTTTTGATTGAAGATGGAAGCGCTCCATTCGGGCACGGCGTCCAAGCTTCTTGGATTATCCAGCAGCTGGAAAACACGAGTCTCAGCAGCACGCTCTGCGGATGCTCTCAGAACTATTCGGCGGCATGGGTGAATGAGGTACTTGCACAAAATTTCATCCAGATCACAGGGCCTTTGACTTTCAGGGTGAACGTCCTAAATCCAAACAGCGCCTTCGAGTATCTCTTCACTGGTAGCTGGGCAGATATCGTGGCTCCCACATATACGATGCAGCATGATCTGGCGCTATGGAAGCAGCCAAGTTCCGATTACACACTACCACACGATACTCTATCCGGTAATCTGACGAATCAAATCACTCAATACTTTGACGATGAAGCAGCAACATGCAATGCCGGAAGCACGCCGAGTGGATGCGGCACAACCTATCTTGATGGATCGTATCAGGGGTCGCAGGCCGGAACCGGTCCTTACGTTCTGTCAAGCTACTCGGCGAGCACGCATGATATGGTCTTCCAATCGAATCCCAACTATTGGGGTGGTGCCTACCAGTTCTTGGGTGGCCAGAAGATAGTTCCCCAGATTAAAACGATCGACGTCAACTACGTTCCGGAAGAGACGACGCGTGAGCTCGATCTCGAATCAGCTGGGAGGTCCGGTGCAGCGATGATCGCTGATATTGCATCGACCAATCTTTACGACGTAGCAAGCAGGACAGGCTGGCTGGACAATAACACGCTTGATTCCATTATCTCCGGTGTCAGTATTTACGGCCCCTATTCTGGATTTGCCGTTGGATTTTACCCATTTTTTACAAACGTGACCAATCCACTGACTGGACAGTTCTACCAATTCCAACCTTTTGCAGATCTTCGATTTAGGCTGGCCTTTGCCGACGCAGTCAATTTGAGTGAGATAAATGCGGACGAAAATAACAACCTCGGGATCGTGGCGCCAAACGGCATTCCTCCTGGGCTGCCTCCGGATGGTTCGTACAATGCCTCAATCGTTCCTGCCTACAGCTACAATCCGGATGAAGCTGCGCAGTTGCTGCTTCAAGCTATGGAGAAACCGATCACTCAGTTCACCTTTGAAAATGGAACCAAAGCTTCCTCAGGCGTTTTCAATAATACATTTGGCTGCGCGACACTTGATTCGAGCGGCCAATGTCAATCGCCTATATCTCAAACAGTTCCGTTGGAATTTGATACCGGCGATGCTATCGGTGAAGCCGTAATGGACCAAATGGCGAGCACCATCAACAACATTAGTTCCACGTATAACATGGGCCTTACTGTCAGTGTAGTCCCAGTTCCCTCCGGGACCTTGTATACTTATTTCGGAACTGACTCTATCTATTTCGGGTCTTTCACCTTCACTGATGACTATCCTTGGGTGACGGATTTCACAATAAATTTCTTCGCTCCTAATAGTCCGGGGACTGTTCCGGAGGGCTGGAACCTGACCTCGATGGCAGGTCCTTGGGCGGCGACTCTCAATGCGAGCGCTCATGGCGATTTAGCAACAATAGTAAAGGAAACGCAAATTATGAGTGAGCTAGGAAATCAAGCGGTGATTTACTTGTGGACAATCTACCCGTTACAATTCGATGTGATGACATCAAACATTCACGGGTTGTACTATAATCCGTCAATTTATGATGTTCCCGAAGGGTACTATTTCGCGACGCTTTATTAGGGGCGATCTTAAGAGGATCGTAGCGCGCTGAGACGGGCTGGGAGATCTCCATTTTGATCGCCCTATGAAATTGTCTTGATCACAGTGTACAACATTCCCATTGGTTCCCCAGGATAAGCAACTGGTTGACCTGGTAAAGCAAGCACGTATCCGTCAACAGGAGCTTCGACTATTTCAACAACATCCCCGTAAAGATTAAGGATTTTGAGGAGTGGAGTTCCCTTTTTCACCGCATTGCCTAGCTTGCAATCTGGTGTATACTCAATTAACCCGCCATTTTTCATCCTTGGTTCCTTTCGCTCAATTAAAGTCCATGAACTTGGATACTCCGGTTTTCCATCCGTCATTTTGAGATGCTTCAGTAGGTTTTGCAATCCTCTCACGAATAGATCTACATTTTCTCCGTAGGGTTTAGGCAATCTATTGGAGGATCCGCCTAGCTCAAGAGTCATAGATGTGACACCTCGTTCCAACGCAGCTCCCGACAAAGTTCCCTTTGAAGATGAGGCAGGGCCTATGAAATTCCATTCTGGCCCCATCCCTTTTGCAAAATCAATATCTGCCTCCGAGCTTCCCTGATAAATTGCATAGGGAAAATGAATGTAAGTGGTATTTCCCCCGCCATGGGCATCAATTAGAAAATTTGCTTTTGGAACAAATTCATTGAGGTATCTGTAAGCTATCATTTCAGTGAGAGATCCGTCAGATCTTCCTGGATAAATTCTAGCAAGATCGAAATGGTAACGCTCCAAGGGATTACCTCGGCTCCATGCTTCGAACGCGTAAGAATTCAAAACTGGAACTGTGATTACAGTGCCGGACATTTTTTTTGGATCAAGCAGTTTTGTGAACCTAACAACCCCCAATACACTCTCGACCTCGTCTCCATGTGTGCCAGCGGTTAGGAGAAGAGTAGGTCCGGGATTAACTCCATTTGTTATGGTGAAAGACAATGAAATATCGGAACCGTCCGGCCTTTCGGAAATTTTGAAATGACCTGTCTTCTTTTCACCGGGTCTCGCTGATGTGCCCCCCACTTCGACGATAGACATGATTATTGTTCTTCGTGTTTCGAGAGTTGAATGTTTTAAGAATATTCGATGCCGGCATCATTGCAAAAAATCGGATCTATGAATTCTGTGTGAACATGGTCGTTTTCGTTAAAGCGAATAGATTTAATTACTCTCCGACAGTTACGCGGAAAAAGTGAATAGCCTTGAAAGAATTGCAGGCTGTCCGAAATATTTGGGCCTGCGTAGACGCGAATGTAAAGCCCGGCGAGAGCATTGTTATTCTCACTTCTTCAGATCTGGATCCCGACATTTATAGTACTGTTGCGGCCGCAGTAGAGGCAAAAGGCGCTGATCCTGTTGTAGTGATTATCAAACCGCCGAAAGGAACTGGCGAGTTATCCGCAACCGAGGAAATAAAATTTCCAAAATCTGTTATCGGAGTTTGCAAAACTGCTGACGCCGTCTGTCAGCTTACAACCTTTGGACTAGGATTCGCAGCTCCATTTGTCGAGGCAAGAAAAGCCGGTGTCAGATGGTTTGGCTTTGCGACTTATTATCCCGGCCTGAGCATGATCACTTACAACACCATTGAAGACGAAGAAAAAGCACGAACTGAGGCAAAAATTTACGCAAATCTGCTGACGAAAGCAAAATCGTTCAGGTT
>JASHPQ010000184.1 GCA_030037995.1 Nitrososphaerales archaeon
GAGAATGAGCCTGAGGTCTTTGTTCGTTTTTCTCGATTGTTTAGAGAGCTCGGCTCTTTTGGCAGGAGCTAATTTGTTCCAGTACCTTGCAATATCATCTGCAACGTCGAACACGTAGTATTCTCCCTGCTTGAACGGCGTTTCAAGACCTTTCTCCACGATTGGTGGCGCACCGTCGTCCAGTACCCGGATCGATGCCATGGTTATTCACCCAAAACCTATTGACTGGATTTTTTAAGCTGATCTTGTCTGATGCGATATCACGAGCTACGTATACTAGGCATTCCTCTGGCCCATCTTCTGCAAAGTAAGTATCCTGCAACATCACTATCTCCTAAGGCTCTACCTGTCAAAATCCGTAGGCGTACAGACTGTCTCTAGTCCGGCCTCTGCGATGGCCAACCACTTGGCGAGTTTCTGGCGGTAGCTGTTGCATGAATGTGAAGATGTTCCGAGTACGGTACTTCCGGGCGCCCTGAGAGTTCGGAGGAAATGCCTTAGAGTTCTAGATGCACTGAATTGCTCGCCCACCAGATGCCGCCGTATATGGCGTAGCACATCAGTACCATTCCCAGAATCACATCGAGAGGCAAACTGAACGCAGAGACCACAAAAAAAGCTACGATAAGCATCAGCAAGGACATTACGTAGGTTGACTTTTGCCTGTCTTGCTTAGTCCCGAAGAACTCGCGCCAGATGGCTTCGCGCAAACTCTGGTTAATGATTGGTGTGTCGGCTAGTCGAAGTTTCGAAGGACGAAGTTGACTTTGCGAGTGCTTGGCTTGGATTCCCTCGTAATCTTCCATGGAGGAGGTAGCTGCTCAACTAGAATATCTGTCGAGTCGAGCCGTAGTCTGTATCTTAAATTTGAATTCGCAGGTGTTCTTGGAGAAGGATGCTTTCTTCTTAGCGAAATTCAATTCATGTCTACTTGATCGGACACCTGCCTCATTTCGCTGCTTCTACTCCAACCTTTCGGCCATCTCTTTCAGGGGAAGCTAATCTGGCTGTCGCGTCAGAGCTTAGAACCTTGATCACGGGAGGCCAAAACTTGGTGAACGAGTTTGAAGATAAAGAGATTTTCGAAAATTTGCAGCTTCTGATAGGTTTTCAATTAAAAATTCGAAATTTTCTAATGCAATTGCTTGCCCCCGCATGCGTTGCCTCCGAGGGGGCCCTCGGTGGTTGTCCATATTCTGGCTTGCACAAACAGTTCGTCTACCACTTTCATGGTGACGATTATCGAAATCGACCCCTGACAATGCAGAGTAGTTAGGTCGTGCCTGAAGACCGTCGTTAGCGAGTATAAAACAATTAGAGCGGGACGACAAGTGATTCATTTTGCAAAACGTAAAGTCCAGTGCCTTAACTTCCTAAATTGTAAACGAAAATCAGATCCTTTTTAAGTTTCTCAATTTTCTTTAGGCACCAAATAATTGTGACGCCCGCTCCCGTCATCCATATGAAGACTTGAGGCAAATGACGATAGTTCTGTAAAATATAAATATCTCATACGCAATGATTCTTGTGACTTGAAAAAACGCTTCCTTAGGAAGAAGGGTGTCAAGTCTTCAGCCATAAGCACGATGGGTTCTCTAGCTTTGATGGTTATCACGTTCATTTTAGGCGTCGGCGCAACCGTTATCGTTTACAACATCTCCGCCATCGCCCCCACTTCGACGACTACTACTGCAATATCTTCGGTGCCGGCGGCGTCGATAGATCAAAAACCCACCGTTCTGCCTATCAAGATAGAATGGTGCAACACCGACGACACCGGACAGGACAGGTTCTGCCCTAACACCTTTGACGTTGTTCAGGGGGACATCGTCCAGATCTTATTCTTGCAGAACGATACGGACACGCACACGTTTACGCTTACGTCGGGTCCTTACAGTTTCCAGCTAAACACAACTGTCGCTGGCTCTCATAACTTCTTAGAAGATGAGGATGTTTACAATGGAAGTTGTGTGAATGGCAACTACGCCCAGGAAGAAACTGCAGTGTCGACTGTCTACTGCGTCTCGGGTTCGAGCCTCCTGTCGCCGACTTTCTTGGCGGCTAACGGGGCGTCCGAATTTGCTGAAGAGCAAAACGGGAATCCCGGGGTACCCCTTGGCAATTCATCAAATCCAGGGGAAATTCATCCCATCGTCCTCAACATTACGGATGACACGTACGAAGGAGACAGCTCCAATCTCTCCGGCTTCCGCATTCCGGCCAACGCCAACTTTTCCGAAGAATGGAGCATTGGCGCTTTTCAGGCGAGCACTGCCGGCATTTTCCAGTTCACTTGCATCTACCACGTTTCCAATGGCATGTTCGGATACATGGTCGTTCTGCCCAATGCATACTGCAACACCAATGCCACGGCTTGCGGGATAACCCCAAGCTAAAGCACAAGAGCTGGTCGCGGGGTTTAACGATGATCACTCGCGGTTACCAAGAAGATGCTTCATTCAAGAATCCTACTATTAAGCTAGAAAGAGTGTTGGTCGGATTCTTGCTTGTGCTTACGATTGGCGTGTCGCTGCTGGCCGGGTTGAGCCAGTATCAAAAGAACGTCGCAGCGGCCGCGGCTGCTGCTTCGAGTTCTGCGACCGCCGCGACCTCCCCCATAATATCTCACGTCCACATGGAGTCCGGTGCTTCCACCAACGAGGCTCTGGGCTTCTCGCCTAAAACAATCACTGTTGTTCTGGGAAAGAATAACACTGTAACGTGGACCAATGAGGACTACGCGATCCACACTGTCACGTCAAATACCGGCTTGTTTGATTCGGGAAACGTCGATCCCAGCACGACCTTTACTTTTACATTCAGCGCACCTGGAACTTATGACTATCACTGTTCCTACCATCCTTGGATGACCGGTACCGTTATAGTGGTTTCATCGTAGAAGACTTCACGGCATCTCTTTTTAGTAATCGTATTCACCATTGAAAAAACCGCACGCACCAAAAAGACGGATTTTTTTCACGATCCTTTTCCTACTGACCGTCTACTCAATTCCTTCAATTTTCAGCCCCGGTGGGAGGTTTGTGCTGGCCTCTGTTGCGTCTGGTGTTCCTGAGATCAACCAATCCGGTTATCGAGTCGTCCAATATCCGCTGCCCAAAGGCTCCACGACTCCTTTCGCCATCGCCGTTGATAACAAGACTGGAAACGTCTGGTTTGTGGAGCAGGGATCTAACCAGATCGGGATGCTCGATCCGTCCTCGGGAGTCATTAGAGAGTACTCGATCCCAACCGCAAGCTCCACCCCCACCGCAATTGCTGTAGACTCTTTTGGAAACGTCTGGTTCAGCGAACTCAGCTCAAATCGCTTGGGAGAGCTGAAAGATGGTGTCATCACTGAATTCGATGTGCCAAGCTCCAGCGAGGAGATCCAGGGACATTCCACACCTCAGTCGTGCGGTCCCACCGAGGTTGTCCCGCGCGCCCAGGATCGGATCTGGGTAGTCTGCATATTCTCGAACGAGATCGACGAATTTTTTCCAGCAAATGAGACCTTTCAGAGTTTCGAACTTCCGGTCTTTCTATCAGGGCCCGCGGGACTGGTTTTCGACAAATCTGGAAATTTCTGGTTCACTGCCGCGGATGCGGAGATGATTGGACACGGGATAGTTTCGGAATTGAAGAACGGAACGAGTTCGGGGATTACTGAATTTGCTCCCATAAACAAAACATACGTCTTCAGCTTTAAGGAAACCACCAGCTACCTCGGTTCCACCAAAACAGTAGAGTCAAGCCTCCCCACTCCTTCCGGAATCGGTATTAGCCCGGACGGAAACACACTTTGGATTTCCGAACACGTGGACAGCTCTTTCGACAGTTACAATATCCAGACGGGCAGCCTCGATCGGTATTGGACATCACAGACGGATGACCAATACGGGTACTCCGTCTCTCTTCCCAACGGCCTCGTGATCAACGACAACGGGACCGTATGGATTGCCGAGCACTACGGCAACAAGATCGCGGAGTTTGACCCGTACGCCGGCACTCTCACGGAATATCTTGTGCCGTGTTGCAACTCCTCAATAGCAGGGCCTTACACGCTGACGCTCGGCCAAAACGGGACGGTCTGGTTTGTTGAGATTGTGGGAAATGCGATCGGCGAGCTCATTCCTGCGACTGGTAATTTTCCGACGCTGGACATCGAGTTAGGACGGCAGCTCCTTACGGCAAAGTCTCCAAGCACGACAAGCATTCCGTTGAGGATAGTGCAACATGCAAGCTCGAATCAAAGCGATCTAGTAAGCTTGGAAATCTCGGGAGTCTCTGGTACTGGGATTCTTTCCGGTGCTTCGGCGGTCTTCGAACCACCCACCCTAGAGTTGTCTGGGACACAGAGTGCCACGAGCGAACTGGACCTGACGATTCAGGCACTGAAACCTGGCATCTATGATCTGACGGTTAGCGCGAAACCAGCTCCATATGGAGTGATTTATTCGACGATAATGAAATTAGAAGTCTTTCCACCTCAGAATGAGATCTTTACTTACACCGTGCTGATAGGCGTGACGGCTTCCTGTGCCATTCTTGCGTTCCATTTTTTCCGAGTACGGAGGAAGAGAAGTAGATAACAAACCGGTGGGACAAAGGATGAGTGAACCAAGCTTTTGATCTCCGGACATTTTCTTCCGATATCATTTCGACGATAATTTCTCGAAAGCGAGCGCAGCGTTAAGTATCGTTTGCTCGTGAAAATGTCTTCCCACCATCATCATTCCGATCGGTAGTCCCTCGGACTTACCACACGGAACATTTAGTGCCGGGTGTCCAGTGTAGTCAAACGGAGCAACGTTCGCGGTCATATTCCAGCCGGAACTGATGAATTTTGCAAGATCCTTATCTTTATCCGGGAAGGGCTCTGCCTTCTGCGGAGTGGTAGGCATGATCAAGAGGTCATACGTCTCCAGGGCCTCGTTGTATTTTTTCCTCACAGATGGCCGGATGTTCTGGGCTTTGGCGTAAAAGACCGAGTGGTACTTCTCGATCAGATACTGACCGAATATAGCGACGAGTTTTGCATTCGGTGCAAGGTTTTCATCATCCAAGATTAATCGCTCGCCGATGAAGCGGGCGAGCCCTGTGTTGTAATAGCCGAACGTTCCAAAGTCCACGCTGCCGTTTCGGAGGGCTCTCCACGAGCCTTCAGAATCTATGCCATACATCAGCATCAAGGTTTTCCGATGCACGGGAATGGAGACCTCTCTCACTCTCGCACCAAGCTCCTCGAACTTGGAAGCTGCCCCCCTTACTGCTGCATCAACGTCCGCCTCCGACTCTTTCCACGCGAATCCTTCGCTGACGACTCCTAGCTTGAGTCCCTCTACCCTTGGTTCAAGGTCGTGGAAATATCTTGGAACCTGAGCCGGGGTGCCAGCCATCGCCTGCCTGGGATCTGATCCATCTCGACCGGCGATCGCCTCCAGAAGGAGCGCGATATCTCCAACCGTTGACGCCATCGGCCCAACGTGGTCGAAAGTCATTTCCCCGGTGATTATCCCCGTGTAGGGAACGAGCCCGTAAGTGGGCTTGAGACCGAAAATACCGCACCATGAACTCGGGATGCGGATGGAACCTCCCTGATCTGCGCCAAGCGCCATCTCAACCTCTCCGGCCGCAACCAGCGCCGCGCTTCCACTGGAGGAACCACCCGCCATGAACCTCGAGTCGTTTGGGTTTACCACCTTTTGAGGAAAAGAAGTGCAAGACCCACCAGTCCAACAAAAATTCTCGCATGTTGCCTTTCCGACGATTTCTCCGCCAGCGGCGACGATCCGTCTGGCCACTTCTGCATCGATTGTGGGGATGAAATCCTTCATCGCCGCAGTCCCGTTGGTCATGGGAACTCCGGCAAGCGAAATATTATCTTTTAGAACAATCTTCTTTCCAGAGAGAATCCCACCGGATTTTCCTTTGACGCTGCACTTCCAGGCCCATCCTCCAAATGTGTTTTCTTGAGATGAGGGAAAGTGTCCGGCATCCCTCGAGGCATTCTCAGCAAGGAGTCTTGGCTCCTCAAAAAGTTCGAGCTCGGCAAAACACGGAATGATCTCTTCCTCTATGCACCTGTAAAAACTAGCTAATTCGCCTTCATCCACAGGCAAGTCTAGTTCTTTAGATGCGTCGCGCAATTCTTCCAGCGTGGGTGATCTCATATTGAATTGCGTTCCAGAACGAATTTGGAAAAAAGCCTTTTGTGGCCGTTATGTTACCGCAAAGTTCCTTTGGATCGCGCTCTAGAAGGTCCGAATGAAAAATCTTGAGGGCCTTCGAAAGAGACTAAGCGGTCTCACGTTTCATCATTGATCTTTTCGGTAAGACTCACGGCCCTCCTCAGCTACCGCTGGCGATCATGAAGGCAAGAGTTTTGAAATTCAGGAATTTTTTATTTTTCTTTTGGGGAATTCAAGCAGGTACCGTCATCATGGCGGCTCTCTCCTTGGAAATCGCAATGAGGTTCTCGATTGTCTTCAAGACGGGAACCGTTTCGTGAATTTCGAACGAAACGTAGGGGGTGTATCTTAGGATGATCTGGTGGACTCTTTCCTCGCTGATATCCCCGGTAACGAAGTAACCGGCATCCCCATTTAGGAAACTGTGGGATTCCTTAAGATCACCCGTTTCAAGGTCACGCTTGATCTGCGCTCCGAAGGCTTGGTAGAGCTGTATAGCTGCTCTGGGATCCTGAGGTTGAATTGACGTCTGGACTTTCCATAAACCGAAGAAGGTTGTCATGGTGCGTCGGGAGACCTTTCGTGTCATTAATACGTCTAACGAATTTCGTTTGATATTTTTCAACAGTTGTCGTAGTTCACACCATTTGGACGTCTGCAGTACATTCTGGGAACCCTGTCCCGAAAATTCTTGAAGATAATATCTCAGAAATGAGACCTCAGCTTGATTTCGAAAAATGCCAAAGTAATCCCTTTAGCGTCCTCTTTCATCCTTCAAACGAAATGTCTGAAACTTTCGAGGCGGAATCTAACCTTGAGAAGAGAGAATTCGAACTTATCCGGCAATCTCAAGATCGTCCGCTAATTACGGTCAAGACTCTTTCCAATGACTTGGAGAACCTCGGCGTAAAAAAGGGAATGACGCTTTTGGTGCATTCATCGCTTTCCTCCATAGGTTGGGTTTGCGGCGGAGCTGCGGCTGTAGTGCTTGCGCTGGAACAAGTGCTGGGCGACGAAGGGACGCTCGTCATGCCAACTATGTCCGGCGACCTTTCCGATCCATCACTTTGGAAGCATCCTCCTGTTCCAGAAAAATGGTGGCAACAGATAAGAGATGCGACACCCCCTTTCCTGCCCGACCTGACACCGACCAGAGTAATGGGAGCCATTCCGGAGTGTTTTCGAAAGCAAACCGGGACGATTCGCAGCAACCATCCGCAAGTCTCTTTCGCCGCAAGGGGAAAGAACGCCGGATTCGTGGCCGGTTCTCACTCTCTTGAATTTTCACTCGGCGAAGGCTCTCCGCTTGCCAGGGTGTACGACCTGAGAGGTTCGGTACTCTTGCTTGGAGTAGGACACGCAAATAACACTTCAATGCATCTGGCCGAATATCGGGCAAATTATCCGGTTAAGAGAACTGTCAAGTCGGGGGCGCCGGTGCTCGTAAATGGCGGGCGCCAGTGGGTCGTGTTTGAGGATATCAATATCGACGATTCCGATTTCGCGGTAATGGGGGCGGATTTCTTCAGAGACACCAGACTGGTCGCCACAGGCGACATCGGCCTCGCAAAAGCACACATTATGCCACAGAGGGAGCTTGTGGACTATTCAGCAAAGTGGATAGAGAGGAATCGATCTTGAAACATTTCTGAATTGTGTGCGTTTTTCACGCGGATGACTTGGGTAATTATAATGTAGGCGCGCATCCGTTCACTTTCTTAGGTAGTGTCCAAGCGAAGCTTACAAGTATCTCTTCGCAACAACAGATTCGTGCAGCAAGAATAAAGTGGTCTCAATGACGTGCAGAATGACTTCGGCATCGAACCGTTTTTCAGGGTGTTGGCAACTAGATGAACGGTAAGCTCAAGCTTGTTTCGATCTGGCTAGCGCCGTTTATCCTCGGGCCGATCTACGGACTGGTTCGTTACGCACTTCATTTCGTGTTTCCTCATTTGGTCGGCGCACCGACTACCAGGGAGGTCTACTCGGTCCTCTTGCTCGAACTTTTGGGCTCTCCCCTTTGGGTAGTCGTGGGATACGCCTTCACTTGGGGGTTTGGGGGAGTTGTGGTCGTCTACCTTATTCGCGCTCTTTCGCACAACAAGACGCTGAAGAGAAAATTTGTCATTTCAACTAAGGACGGACGAGACATTGACACGTTATTCGAAAAAGGAAAAGATCCAGTCCCTCCTGATCGCAACCTCGATGCGGGACTGACCAAGAGGAATTTTTCCCTCTGTCTTGCCCTAACTCTTTCCATCAATCTTCTTTACACGCTGGCACTGCAGAGATACTTCTCTGACATAGTTTCCCTTCCGAAGGGCGCGCCCTCGGAGAACCTATACCGATACCTGCTTTCGCCGAAGCTAATAGCGAGCGACTTTGCCCTCGCGCTCGTCTTCACGCCGCTCATCACGATCGTGGTGCCGCTGTTTCTGGGGAACGTTAGCGTTCGGCAGATTGATGCGAGTCGCCTCGACATCTACTGGCTGAGCTACGTGTACTCGATAGCCGGTGGAGCATCGCTCGTCTTATTTCTGGTGAACGAATTCGAATCAAAAGGGGCTACGACCTATTTCATCATCGCAATCTTCCTCGTGTACGCTATTTTATCGTGGTACACAGCACTGGGGATCAGTCTCGCGCTGCCCTCTGCCGAACGGATGCTGGCAAGAGAACTCCTGAAGCTAAGAAGAGAGGAGACTCAGGTCGAAGAGGTGGAACTGCCTAATCATGGCAAGAGTACTGGCAACAAGAACATCATATTTGGACACATCTATGCGGGACGCTCGAAGGAGGACGCTGATCAGGTCTGATGTTTGTCATTCGCCTGCGAACCGGCACCACGGATGTTGCAGATTAGGAGAAGCTAACTTCAACCTATTTTCAGTATGCCCAAACCCGCACCTCGCTGGTTGAGACCCGGGGCACTCCTCCCTTTTTTGGAATTTAACCAATAAATAACTCTCGCGGGACGATTATTCCCCGGACAACGAGACTTTTCTGTGAAAACACTCAGGGTAATAATTTCTTTCTCGATCCTCGCAATTCTTCTCGCCGCTACGGTACTGCCGATCGGCTCCCTCCCACCACTTGCAAAACTTCTGAACCCTCAAACGGGGATCTGGGCACCGACCTCTCTCCAAAGCAGCGTAGAATTAGGGCAGCAATCCTCCACGATCAGCCGGAATGGCTCTACTGCGCAGCTTACCGTGGAGACCGAAGCAGACGGCTTTGTTCGAATAGCCTCGAACGAGACGTGGGCGCTATACTACGAGCAGGGGTACATGACAGCGAAACTCAGGCTGACGCAGATGGACTTCACTCGCAGGCTCGCCGAAGGCAATCTATCCCAGATTGTAGGATCTTCCGCCCTGAGCAGTGACGAGCTTTACAGGACCCTCGAGATGTACCCGGTGGCAACCGAAATCGTGGGCAACCTCTCGAAGACGAGCCAAGCGTTCGTTGCGGTGAGCGAGTACACGGCGGGAGTGAATGCGTACATCGCCTCGCTATCTCCCGGGTCCTTGCCGCTTCTTTTCAAGCTCCTCGATTATACCCCGACTCCTTGGACGATGGAGGACACTTTCGTCGTCCAGCAGTTGCTAACATGGCAGCTCAGCTCCTCGTTCGATCCTCTTTACTTCAATTACGCTCTGGAGAAAATGCCAGAAAACGTGATCGCCTCCCTGTATCCTGCATACCCGGGTTCCCTTCAGCATCCGATCGTCCCTTACTCACTTAATCCAGCCATTTACTCCGAGCCGGGCAATCTTCACAACCTCCTCCTCAACACCCCATCCATCCCGGGGCTCAACTTGTCGTCCGATGAGACGACCGGTCTTGATGCTCCACCGGTCACCAGCAATCCTGAGGCAAATCTGATCATTTCCACGATGTGGTCGGAGATCAATTCGATCCGCACTTCCTTCAAGGCCACTGTCGACAAAGGTAGCAACAACTGGGCAGTGAGCTCCAACCTGACGGGGGCAGATGCGATCCTTGCCAATGATCCGCATCTCTCGATTACGGTCCCGGCTATCTGGCTCGGGTTCCAGCTTGTGGGCCCAGGCGAAAATGCGGTTGGAGTCACTTTCCCGGGAGCACCCGGAGTCGTATTGGGGCACAACCCGTACATCGCTTGGGGTGCCACGGACTCCGACGTTCAGGTGACGTACTTCTACTATGAGACGCTGAATCCGTCAGATCCTCGCGAGTACACGCACGATGGGCAGTGGACCCAATTCAGTATCCTAAACGAGTCGATCTCGGTTGCAGGCTCCGGCCCCGTCGCGATTTCCGTGGAAAGGGCTGTGAATGGCGTAATCATTCCCGGCTGGAATGGTACGATCGCCATGGACTGGACAGGGCTCTATCCCTCCGATGAACTGAGTGTTCTGCTGTCTCTGGACGTCGCGCACAACGTGACTGCGGCTCAGGACGCCCTAATGAACTTCAAGGTAGGGATCCAGAACTGGGCAATCGCGGACAATCAGGGAAACATTGGCATTTTTACCTACGGTTACTATCCGGTTATAGACCGGGGCAACCCGCGCGGCATTCTTCCCGGGAACGGAAGCTTCGACTGGGTCGGCTCGATCCCAATCGCAGACCAGCCGCATCTTTATGACCCCGCGAACGGGTTTGTGTTCTCCGCAAATCAGATCCAGGTTTCTCCCAACTATCCGTACTATATTGGATGGGATTACGAATCGGGTTATCGCGCCGCAGAGATTTTCTCCGTTCTGAATTCCACGGCAAGACCGGACGTGAACTCGATGGAGCAACTTCAGCTGTCCGATCATGATTACTCCTCCAATGTCTTTCTGGGGCCCCTTCTTTCCGCCCTGCAGCGTTCTAACTATAGCTCGGTGCCGGAAGCTGATGCCCTCGCAGCGTGGAACGGGAACATGGACATCAACTCGTCTGCAGCTTCGATCTACTACTTCTGGCTGAGCTCCTACATCAACGACACGTTTGTCCCGTACATGGAGTACTACCACATCACGACGGGCGAAGGCCTATACGCGACTACATTCTTTGTTGCATCGGACGCAATTAGTACCGGTCCACTCGTCGAGGACCTTGCAAACTGGACGGTGAATTATCCGACGATCCAGTGGTACAACAACCCGGTTACCGGGGAGAGGAGAAACGCCACTAGTTTGATGGTGCAAGCCTTCGGCCAGGCACTGGACCAGCTTTCTGCTCTGAGGGGCAATTATTCACAGAGCTCTTGGGCCTGGGGAACAATTCACACCAGGTACGACCCGAGCCTATTCGGGCTTCCCGCGCTCGAGGGACCGACTCTCCCCGCTGCCGGCGACGACAACACACCCGACGCCGCGTATGGAATAAGCTCCACGCAGGGCCCCAGCTGGAGGCAGGTCACAGACATGAGCAGGCCGCTAAATTTTTCATTCGGTATATATCCCGGCGGCCTGAGCGAAAACTATCTTTCCCCGTACTACTCCAACACCGTGGTGGACTGGAATGACGGGGTGTACTACGCGCTAATTCCATCGGGACTGCCGAGCGAGTTCTACTATCTTTATCCGGGGGGCAGTTCTACACCGTGACGAGCAATTCCTCCAAACTATACGTGCTGCTCTTCGTCAACCTGTTCGCTTCGCTTGCGCTTTCGTATGTTGGAGTATGGTACCTGACGTTCCTGCCCTCTGCCATTCTTGGCTTTTTGCTTAAGAGTAGGTGGATGAACCTCGTCTACTTTGGATTTTCCGGAGCGGTGGGTGCGATCCTCCCAATCTTCATCGCAGAAGTTACCCTCCGACTGGAAAGCGGGGCAGTACTTGCGGCGATAATCGGACTGCCCGGAGGAGTTACCGGGCCGTTGATAATAACGGCCTTGATCGCTTTTCTCGCGTCCGGCCTCGCTGCCGTCGGATCTTCTTCGATCCGGGATTTTAGTTAGAGAGCTCCGGTACTTTCAAGGAACCATAGAACCTCGGGACTGCCCCAGTACATCTCGCCGTCAACGAAAAAAGTGGGGGCTCCGAAAACACCCCGCTCAAAAGCTCGCTGGGTGTCCTGTTTCAATTTCAGTTTTGTTTCATCATTCTCTATGAACTGTCCAAAAGTTTGGAAATCAAAGCCTAAAGCTTTCACGGCCTCTCGCAGGATGGAGAGATCGGAAATATCGTGATCCTTCACCCAGCACTCACGAAAAATAACCTCCAAGTACTCGAGACCCTTTCCACGGGATTCTGCATAGTAAAAACCACGAAGAACCTTTAGAGAATTCACTGGAAAACCCTCGTGAGAAAAATGGAACTCAACCCCGATGAGATTCGAGAGACGCCGGAGGTTTCTCTCCATGTAGTTGAACTCATGTGAGCCCACTGGAACCGGAGCATCGCTCGTCAGCTTGAAGAGGCCTCCTAAGAGGATCGGTGAATAAACTACCTCCAGTTTCCTTCCGGTATTATTCTTCATTTCCTCCAGCTTTGCGAAAGCGACGTAACAGTTAGGACTCGCAAAATCAAACAAGAACTCTATCTTTTTCGCCATACAAATGGGAAGGAAAGGTACGAAGCTCTCTTAAATTATCCCGGAGGGAGCGATTTCAATATACGTAGGCTCGGGTTCCCTCTTGCAGCATGCAAGAATCAGGAGTTCCACAGTTCGGCAGCGACGCATGGTTTCTCGATGCTTCGCCTTGGTACGACCTGATGCTTCGGTCTGCGCCAATATTTTTCGAGAAGGGAAGCAGTACTTGGAACGTCTTTAGCTACAAAGATGTAGAACGAGTCTTGACGCAGTTCAGCATATTTTCCTCTGAATTCGGGGGGTACGAGGAAGCGGGATCTCAAAGAGAGCATTCTTCGGATGAAGCAACAATAATGGGGAGCATGCTTACCACAGATCCTCCTCTTCACACCAAGCTGAGAAACATAGTTTCAAGATCTTTCACTCCCATCTCCATTTCGCTACTGGAACTAAGAATTCGCGAAATAGCCTCCGGTCTGCTGAACGCGGTTGATGCCTCCAGTTTCGACTTTGTCACGGACTTTTCGGATCCCCTTCCTGTTACTGTGATAGCAGAGATGCTGGGAATCCCGGCCAAGGATAGAAAGAAATTCAAAAAGTGGTCCGACAACGAAATCGGCTCCTCAGAAGAAAGTCCACTGAACAGGAGGAGGACTCACGTAGAACTAGCAAGGTATTTCTCAAAGATAATTGAAGAGCGAAAGAAGAATCCGAGCGATGATCTGATTTCTTCCATAGTGACGTCGAAGGTGGATGGGATGAAACTCACCGATTCCGAAGCCGTCAGTTTTTGTATTCTGCTGCTGATCGCTGGGAATGAAACGACAACGAACCTTCTTGGAAGCGCCGTTCGCCTCTTTGCAAGGTATCATTCTTTGGAGGAGCTGCACGAAAGGCCCTCAATGATCCCGAGTGCAGTCGAGGAGGTCCTTCGCTTCAGCTCGCCGGTCCGCGGCATGTTCAGGGTCGCAATTAAGGACGCCGAAATTTCCGGAAAGCAGGTGCACGCGGGTGATTCGATGATGGCATGGATAGGGTCCGCCAACAGAGACGGCTCGAAGTTCACCGAGCCGCAAAAATTTGACATAGAAAGGAAACCGAATCCACACATTGCGTTCGGCCACGGTATTCATATGTGTCTGGGAGCGCCTCTTGCGCGACTCGAATCACAGGTTGCGATCGGGCTTCTGGCAGAAAATTACCGTAACGTGGAGCTGAGAGTAAAAGAGGAAAGTTTGGTCCCTATAAGAAACGTCGCTATAGGCGGAGTCCGCCATCTGCCAGTCCGGTTTGGGGCATAGACTCTCTGCGGCCAACTGAGGGATGCTCCTTTTCAATGACATCTGAGCCCCTCGACCGGGGCGCCGTGATCCCAATATCTAGCTGCTGGCAGACTTCCTCGAAGATCTTGAAGTGATAGGCCAACCACGGATGGATCGAGTACACTACTCCATATCCCTGACCTGCGCTTAGGACAAGATTATTTTTCTGCAAGACGACCATGTGATGCTGCACTGATCGATAATCAACACCGATCAGTTTCGCAAGCTGATTCAGGTTACCGGGTCGAGATCGGATCGCGTTCAAGATTTTAATTCTGTTTTCCCCTCCGCGGCTGCCACCCAGTAAAAACCAGAGCAACCGCCTAAATTCCTCGTCTCGATTATCGTTCTGGTCGTCCATATTTTGATATCCAGCCGCCTAGTTCAGTCCAGCCATGGTACTTTATATGTGTCAGCTATACAGTCTGTAAGTAGGATAGTCATGGCCGATGCCAGGCCTATTAGACCAATTAATGCTACTAAAATAAATGGTGAAAACAAGGATTTGCGATCACTTTTAGAATTTCTTGCTTCCATTGTGCTACTATTCCAATAGTAGTATTACTAAAAGATTTCTCCAGATTATCAGGCTTTATAAGATGGAAATCGTGGCTTAACATCATTTTTCCCCCACTCAGTTACAAAACTCAACTGAACAGCGGATGAGGATTCTCGGAAATTTTGGAAAGTCTTTTCAAAGTGATAGGCTTTCTTTTTAGCGGGATCCTGCTTACGCGGCAAATTCCTTACATAATCTTGAGCTGAGTATAACAATCTCTAACCATCCCAACCGCAAAAAGATCACTCTTGAAGCGACGGTTTGCAATATTTGGACGTGCTCGCGAGAAAGCTTCAACAAAGGTGCCATTTGCACACATGCATTGAGAATTTGATGAGATTTTCGACTACAGAATCATCATTCTGAATAATGGTCGAAGGAAGATAAGAAGTTCACCGCCTTTCAGTTATATAATAAAGACCCAATTTTAATTTAGACAAGTCCGTTCGATTGGAAAAAAAGTCCCGCGGGTCGGATTTTCAGGCGCGGTTTGATACTGCCGCGCTCTTTGAACCGACGACACTCCGGTTTCTGTAAGCTTGATAGGCTGGGTCGGGATCAGCGCCTCAAAAATTCTGCCTTTGAGGAGCCCAAGATCTCTACAGCATCTCCCCTTAGCTCTTCATCGTCGAGTCCGAGGTCGGAAGCTCTACCAAGCTGAGCTACCGCGGGTTGCCTAAAAATTCGCTACTGCGCATAAATAACTATCGCGATTGAGAAGACCGTCATAAAGTCCCCAGGTGTCGATCTCAAGCTGGTGCAAAAGATCGTGGATCTTAGGTTTGCAAATCAATTTCTATTTTTTTATAGAAAATTCGTCGGAACAGGATTGTTAACGCAACATTTATAGTGTAAGCACTGGAGACCTGCACCCTTGATTTGAGCATCTCCGCTCTCGGGATATTCCCTGCAAGCGCGGGCATGAACATAATTTACATCACTGTAATCTTCGTGATGGGGGTTCTCATCACTGCCGTTGCACTGGTTGCTATCATTTATTCTACGAGACATCCGGAGAAAGGGGACAGCCACGCCCTTGCAAAGTACGAGAGGCATTGGGTCATTGGAATAATCATTATCTTTGTAGTGTTCAGCGCATCAACTCTCGCCTATTTGCCGTATCCCTACGCACACTCAAACATCAAACCTACTATGATAGTTGATGTCCAGGCGCAACAGTTTTCTTGGTGCTTGGAGTCTAAGTTCACCCAGCCGCCATCATGTGTAGCCAACTATCCAATCCCAGCTGGTAATACAGTGTTATTCAACGTGACGAGCATAGACGTAACCCACGGGTTTGGCGTTTACGATTCGCAGGGAGCGATCCTTTTTCAAGTGCAGGTAATGCCCGGATATTATAACAACATAATGTACCAGTTTACGAGTCCGGGAACTTACTACGTTAGATGTCTCGAATTTTGCGGGTATGGTCATTATGGAATGTTTACTAGTTTTACCGTAACTCCGACTTGAAAAGCTGAATAGTGAGATAAAACAGTTGAGCAACAATCCTTCGGGTACAAACCTAGTAAGCGAGGACGTAACTAAAGAGGATCCACTAACACCGTTTACTAGAAGATGGTCTCGGCGCCTCCTCTACCTTTCCTTTCTGAACTTCATAATTGCAGGAACTCTTGCACTTTTCATGAGGACGGACCAGGCCGGGAGTTCTGGCTTGATTGGGGCGCTGGGGACACCACAGGTATTTGGACAGCTCCTCACCGCGCACGGTCTTGGAATGTTCGTCGGTTGGCAGTTTCCGTTCACTTACGGGCTCATTTCGTACATTCTTCCAAAGTACATGAAACGCAAGTTATATGCTGAGAAACTTCTTCCCCTAGTATTCTTCCTATTCATGATCGGCTTTTACTGCGTTTGGGCTTCGACCGCTCTGGGATTCGGGCCGGGGTGGTATTTTCTATTTCCGCTGCCGTTTCACGGCGGTCCTGCCGGAACAGCTCCTTGGGGCCCCGCTCAGGCGTTGCTATTTTTTTCGGGAATGCTAATTACGAACGTGTCGCTATTTGTATTCTCTTACATCGTTTTGGGTACGGTGTTTTCCAACAAGTATCAAGACGATTACAACCTCAAAGCTGGGACCAATCACTCAATGTCCGCAAAGTTTGCGGGTTCCATCGGATTTGACGCCTACATGCCAGAGGCAGTTCGTTCAAGAATAGTATTCTATCCTCCTGCCGTGGTCGCAGCAGTTGTTACAACTTTAGATATGCTAGTGTCAGCGCCGCCTTTTCTGACACTGATAGGAGACGGTGCTTGGGTTTCTATGAACAATCCCACTTTCTTGAACAACCTAGTTGCAAAGAATTTTCTTTGGATCAACTATCATCCAATTGTTTACTATGCATTCTTTCCAATCATCGGGATGTACTACACTCTGATTCCGATTTTCGCCAAAAGAAACTTTTCCAGCACCAGATGGGCGAAGGCCCCGTGGCCCCTCCTATTAATCACCGGAATCGGGGTCTACAGCCATCATCTCTTCATGGATACTTCGCAGCCCTTCATCCTGCAGTTCATGTCCCAAAATATGTCCATGGTGATTGGCATCGCGTCTGGAATATCTGTTTTCACATTGCTCGCTCTCATCTGGAGATCGAACTACGAGTGGAACCTTACTGCGAAGTTTTTAGTGGCGAGCATCTTCGGGTGGATAATTGGGGGAGTCGCTGGAATTGAGGAGGCAGACATCTCACTGGATGTCTACCTTCATAACACCTATGCGATTGTTGGCCACTTTCATCTTAACGGTCTGGATGGGATCGTCTTCGCCGGATTCGGAGTTTTGTATTGGATCTTGCCTGAAATTTCTTCAAAGCAGTGGTACAGCAGGACTTTAGGGGAGATTCATTTCTGGGGGAGCATAGTGGGCGGTTTCGGTCTCGCCCTTACGTTCATGGCGATGGGCTTCTTGGGAGTACCAAGAAAGCAGTATCTGCCGTTCAACCCGGGTCTTCCGTTCACTATCACTTTGAACTATCAGTTTTACCTTGATGTAGCATTCTTCTTCGCGATCTTCGTGGCGGCAGCGCAGATTCCATTTATCTGGAACTTGATAAAGACGCTCTTGGGGCCTCGCTCGCCAAAACCCTTTACTACGCCGTCGTCGCTAGAGGAAAGTATAGCAGTTCCTGTCCCAGCTCCAGCACCCGTCGTTCACTCTTTGGATGAAGGTGTGGTTGTAAAGGAGGCGGGTTCTGGCGCCATGGCCGGAATTTCGCCGCCAAATTCCGGGATGGGTGCAGGAACGGTGAATCAGATCCCCAAAGGCAAGGAAGTATCTTAGTAAGTGGATAAAGACCTCTTTTACATCAGCGTTTTCCTTCTTGCTATCGGTATTGGAGGGCAGCTGGCTTGGTACTTTTTTGGTGGAATTCCCTGCAATCCCGCCGGGGGAAATCCGTATCTTTTTGGGGCAGCTTGCGATCCCCATGCAACGGTCGCGTCGTTTCAGGAGCTTCAAAACATCTCCGGGTACGCGATGCTGATTGGATTCATACTTTTGCCAGCTGGGCTTTTCAAAGATGGACTGCCTGCTCCAGGTTTTACCGCGAAAGTCCTCATTGGCTTCCTCTTAATAGTCAGTGTGGGAGTGGTTTTCACTGGAATAGTTATCGCACCTTCGTCATCCTCCTCCAAGGGGCCACCTCCAAACGCATTCATTACAATCTTACCCGGATCGGGCACCCCAACGGGCGCAGTGAATCAGATAACATTCTCACCGCAGAATATCACCGTTGTCATTGGAACTAACAACACGGTACAGTGGACGAATAAGGACGACACCGATCACACAGCTACATCCAGACCAGGTGACCCCGCTGCCTTTAATTCAGGGACCATTGCGCCTAGAACTACATATGAGTACACCTTCACAACGCCGGGGGTGTACAACTATTACTGCACTTTCCATCCCGGATGGATGCACGGTACGATCACGGTCAAGCAGTAGTGTAGTTACTTTTTTCAAGACCATCGTACAGTCTGCGCAGTCTTACGTAGTCGGCTGATTCGTAAATGCAGTGATCGTAATCCATCCTTAGCTTGAATAGCGAAGAGAATTTCCCATCTCGCGAGAACTTTCTGTTCAGCAGGTAGGATTTTATTCTAATGTAAGTTCCAGCCGTGTAATACAGAAACAGGTTCAAGATCCTCTCAAAAACCATGGCTTGGGTTCTATTATTGGGGGGGTGTCCCGGCCCGGATCCATGCTTAATCCGCAGGCCGTACAGTCTTGGAAAGTACAGGGCCATCCAGGAGTTTTCCCTAAGAAGATTCACGAAATATGCCTCACCGCCGATTACTTTCGTAGAAAGCGCGTCTCTCGCAAAGAGCCCGTTTTTGTTGTTCGAGAATTCACGTCTCACGAAGTTTTCATCGGAGACGTAGCTCAAACAGATCGCCGGGGAATTCTTTTTCGCGAAGCGAAAGGCTCTCGCAAGGATTAATGCCCTCACGAAACTCGCCCACATGGCGCCCGATTTCCCGATACAAAAGAAATCCAGGTCATCCGTTTCCGAAACGGAAAGGTATGAGGTTGACCCACTTACCGACAAAACCTTGAATGCGCTTCCCGCCCTATTCAGCAGGGCTGCGAACTGATTTGCGTGAGCGATGTTTGAATTCGCGCGCTCGAAGCGATGGGAGTATTCCACCGTTCTTGCCTCGCCAAACTCGTCAGTATCGACTTTCTCAAGAACTATTCCCGAGGCCAACCCGTATTGCGAGGAGAGTGTGCGGTAACTGTCCCAGGAGTTTGCAAGCTGCTCTTCAGAGAAATTAATCGAGGTCAGTGCGATCAAGTCTTTCAAGGATATCGAGGATCCGTTCTCTCTCGCCACGTCGCAGAAAAGTTTCATGTTGGAGAGTACTTCCTCGGTGAGTTGAGCGGGCGCTCCGCTATTTTCAGTTTCCATACCTTTCCCACACTGCATGTTTCTTCGTAGAAGAAGCCGTGTCTTTCAATCCCTGAAGTATCGAAATTCCTTCACTGACAAGCGCCAGAGGCATTATCTTGATCAGTTTGGGGTTGCGAGCGATAGTCCGAACGATGACAGCCAAGCTGAATCGCGGCGCGAGCAGCAAAAGGGATTCCACGGTTTTCGGAGACCTTCCATTCAGCCGCCAGACCTGAAAGTGCCCGAATATAATCCTACGTCTCTGCCTGATCACCTCCGAACATCTCGCGGGAACATCGATCTGCACCAATGCCTCGCTGCAAAACTTGACGGAGTAGCCACGGAGTCTTGCCCTCCCAGCTATGTAAGCTCCATCGTTGACCAAGCCCTCTGGGAGTTTCTCCAGCAGCTCGGTTCTGACTGCCATCAACTCATCGCTGCCGTGGTTACTTTCATTCATGTGATTTAGACGAAGCGAACACTCGTTGTGGACGCTCCACATCAACTCCTCCACAAGGGATGTCGCGCTCCCGGTGCGATCGAAAGATGGGCGTCCAGAGACGACACCAATAGTTTCATCGCATTGATCTATTTTAGAAAGAAGTTTGAAGATGGCGCCCTTTGCGGGCATCGCATCCGAGTTAATGAAAACTAGGTAATTCCCCGTGGCGTTTTGAATAATTGTGTTCATAGCGTTTGCCTTGCCACGCCTAGATTTCTCTTGAATTAGGAGGATTCTGTAGTCTGCCTCCGCGAGCCTGCGCACAGCTTCCAGTACGTGTTCATGGCATCCGCTCGCGACTACGACTATATTCCTAAGAATGTAGTCCTCGGGAAAGCTCTCCGATTCGATCAATTTGATTAATTTCGCAAGGTTCTCTGCGCGGTCACTCGCGCAGATTCCGATCGTAAACGACCGTGCTTGGCGGAAGGCGAGCATCGAACTACCTTCAACTATCGGAGTATCGGAACAGACTAACACCGAAGCCTCTTTTGTACGCCTGTGCGTTAGCTCTAGATATACTTATTTCAAAATAAATGAATCAGAAAAATTATTGCTACACCAGTAGTAGCTACTGCGCGGCAGTATTGTCTTCCGTTTCCACTCTGTCGACCGCAGGCACGAGATCTTCCATCTCTAGTAGCTTTTTGATTCTGAGCGTGAGAGAGGCTTGTTTGCTAAAGATACCTGAATCGTGATCACTCAGGAGTAAGGAAGCTCCCTGAGTTGTTGGAATGTTCGAAAGGGAGGATCGCGTCGATTCGTGTATCTTGATAAGGGCAGAAGCCAAAGCGGCGGGCTTGCCGGTAAGCTGGGCGGAGTATTCATCGGCATAGAATTCACCGTCCCTGTAAACCGCGGCCTCGACGAAGCGCGCTATGGGATCAAAAATGAAGGCACTCCGATAAGCTGTAACAATCGTTTTTCGGAGGGAGTCTCGATGAACTATGTGTCCCAGTTCGTGCGCGAGCACGGCCTTCAACTCGTCGTCATCCAAAGCGAGCACGGCGCGGCTGGAAACAGCCACAATTTTCTTGCCTTTCCAATCCAGGGCAGCGGAGGACGGCAGGTCAGCGACGGCGGGCACTACGGAGAGCGCTATTCCGGAAAGACGAGCAGAAGAAAGCAGACTGGAAAATATTGAAGAGGCTCTGACCTGGATGATGTCTGATCCGGAAGAAGAAACAGCTCCCTCGGTGGGCGTGAAAGTGAAAAACGGATAGACCTGCTTCATCGCTCTATTTCGCAAGAGATAGAACATAATCGGACCGAGAACGATTGTCGGTACTATGGCAAGCTTGGCGACATTCAAGATGCCCCCCGTCGGGGAATTTGCGTACTCCTTGATCAGCCCAACGCAAAAGACCAGACTCGAGAGGACGAAGACCCAAAGCGAAGTGGAAATCACCATCGCGGAAAGCATCGCGCTGCTCTTTCTTACATGGCTTTTCGAAAATGCAAATATTGCAAACGAGGCTACAAGAGCCAACCCAGCAACTAGGATGCCGGCAATCACAAGATCTGATTTGAAGTATTGCTCGAAAATACCCAGCAGGGTCGGGTGCCAGCGTAGCATCTTCTCAGAAAGTCACTTTTTCCTTCTAGCCTTTTCGACCTGCTTTTTCAATCTGTCAAGCTCGTCTTCGGAAAGTGAGTCCAGTCTGCGATATATCGCCGAATATGCAGTTTCGCCGAAAGCGCTCGTGATACGGTCCAGCGTGGATTCCACTATTTGTTTTTTCAACTTCTCGTCTTTCCCAAGCGAAAAAAGATATCTGGTTCCTCCAGGCCCCGGAAGCGCCTTTCTCTCTACCAGGCGCTTTTTGAACAATCTGTCCAGGGTCGTGCTTACCGTAGTATAGGCGATCTCTCGCTTTTCCTTCAGCACTTCCATAACTTCGGCAGCGGTAGCATGGCCCTTTATTTTCAGCACTTCCAGAACGTCGGACTCTAATTCACCGATGATTTCTACCTGTCTTGAAGACGCGTTACTCGGTGGCACTTTGAACTGACTGTTATCTCCTATTAGTGTAGTAAAAAACTTTTTCTGAGCAGCTCGAAAAACAACAGAAGTTTTGCCAACAGGGGAGCAGTTTCTTGCTACAAAGCTCAACATAGGGAGGGAATCTGGGCTGCTTTTGCCAAGGCCAGGACTAAATCTTGATCATGCTGGGGAGCGGACTAATTCATCTATTTCTGTTAGTTTGTTTCCTGTAGCACGCAATACGGAAGACGGAGATGCCAAGAGTTGCCCTCAATAACCGTTAAGAGTCTCTGAAGAGCACTTCTGCCTCGAGGGGTGATAATTCAGTGGTAAGGATGATCATGGACAAAAGCGAGTCCCTTCTCCTTGGTTTCTCTGTCTTGTTCCAAGTGATCTCACTCTTCACTCTCCTTCGAGTCGCGACGGGAGTCGCGGCAGCGAATTCCACGACGCCGCCCACCAAAGTGGTAGTGCTCCCTTCCCTCGGGGAGAGCGTCTCTGTTCCGAACTCGACTCCTCAGTTCGTGAATCCCGCCGGCAGCGGTCTTGATTCCTCCCTTCTCCTCGCGGCTTTGTTCGTCGTCGCAAATATCGTGGTCGTATCTCTGCTGGCCCTCCTCTACCGAAAAAAGAGGATGAAGACGTTTTCCATCGTCATTAGCGTTTTTCTGATCTTCAACGTGACCGAGCTCTACTTCTCGTTCATCGCGGGGCTGTACTCGCTCCTCCCGATCGCCGCGGCCATTATCGCATCGACAATAACAATCTGGTCTGCGCTAAAGGGTTACACTAACGTCGTGAACATCTTGGCTCTATTTCTTGCATTAGAGCTCGGAAGCTCCTTCCCGGTGCTTCTCCAAGCACCTCTGAATTGGATCGTCCCCGCCGTGTACTCCGTCTTCGACATCTACGCCATATATTACGGCCGGCTGGGAAAACTCGTGAAGCAGGTCGGCGACGCCGAAAGCGAAACGAAAAAGGAAGAGAAACCCGAGCAGAGTGATAAGATCGCGGTCCCGAAGAAATCCCGGCTTGGAAAATGGCCCGACTTTGGTCTTCTCACGATAAGCTTTGACAAGATCGAAATCGGAATGGCCGACATTGCGTTCTACACGATGGTTCCGGCCATCGCCCTAATTCTGGTGAGCCTGATCGCATTTTTCGTCGTCATGGTGGTCTTGGATGTCGGCCTGGTCATATCCTTTTACGTATTTAGGAACAGAGAGGTCGCGCCCGGTCTCCCCATCCCTATCCTTCTGGGACTGGGGGCTCTTCTGCTCATGTACTTGTTGCAGTCCCACTGAGAGCCTACCACTCGAACTCCAGCAGACCGGAGAATCGGAGCGAGTCCAAGAGGCCTTCCGCATAACCGATGCTCAGGATAGCCAGCTCGTCTCTGCCCTCGTTCAGAAATCTTTCAGAATCTCTAGTGTAACACTCCACGTTCTCAAACACGTCTGCGAAATTCAAATTACTTTCGACGCTTTGAGCTGCGGATTTCTTGGCGCGGGCAAGCGCTTCCAGTGTCTTTTTCGCGTATTTCTGGACCATCCTTTTGGAGAGCTTTGAAATTACGCGAGTGTTATCCGGAACCGATTCGATATTTCTGCCGAGCAAAACGCCCAGTGCCTCGAATTCCGTATAATGGAGCTTGCCGGGTAGTACTAGGACGTGTGGTGGATCTCCGAGATCGGCCGTTTTCAGTTCCTCGAGCGTCAGGCCGCAAAGTAGCGCGTCCTCGGAGCCAAGTCGTGAAGCGATTAGAAGGAAGGTGGACGAATCCAGGACCTCGTGCCGGAGGTCTCGCTCGGCCTCCTCGAGACTCTTGATCGCGGCTCTTGGATCAAGGAAAAAATTGTGCAACTCGTCCCACTCCAGAAGAATAGTCGTGTGCAGGCCTCGCAGAAGATTGTCGTAGATGGTGTTGTAGGCTGTATACTGCATCGGCTCCCTGGTAATCGTCACGACTCTTCCAAAGTTGTACGAATGCAGTCCCAGCTCCCCGCTCACCGAGCATAGAATCGAGGAGCCGTGAATTATTCTGGTCTTTATCCCCTCCTTGATCGCCCTGGTTCTCAACTCTTGATGCGTCGTGGCGACCATCGGATCGCCAGAACATACAAGAGCGGTGTTTGCTTTCTTCGAGCCTTCCAGAATTTTTCTTCCATCTTCCACGAAATCGCGGCTCACCAGCTCGACCTTGACGCTCTCCGTAAGATCTGAAAACTGAGTGAGAACATCATTGTTGAGGCGCGGCGACGTGTAACTCTCAAAGTATATTTTCTCGCAAGTACGCAGCTCGCGAACCGATTTCAACGAAAGTGATTGGTCGATCCCCAATCCCACGAAGTAAAGCATTGTAAATTCCTCTCTTATTTTTGGTCATTGGGATCCACCTAATATATCTAGATCAAGTGGAAATCGAGCTCCTTCGCAAGTGTCAGCCAAACTTGCGACTCAAGGCAGTATTTCTACCGATACAGAATCAAAAGAGTAAAATCGTCTCTCAGAATTCTTTTTCCTTCGAAATGTCACGTATAGCTAATGTTGGCGTCATCGGCGCAGGTGCCATGGGACACGGAATCGCGCAGGTTTTTGCCCAAGCGGGCTATGATGTGAAGCTCAACGATGTAAGTCTGGAGTTCGTAGACAAGGGAATAACCAGGATAGACGGAAATCTCGCTCGGTCCGTAGCGAAGGGCAGAATGACCGACATCCAGAAAAAACAGGTACTGTCGAAAATCAGTCCCACTCCCGACCTGTCTGAATTCCGCGACCGAGAACTCGTCGTAGAGGCTGCTCTTGAGAAAATCGAGGTGAAGAGCGAGCTGTTCAGGAAACTCGACAAGATCTGCCAGAAGGACAGTCTGCTTGCAAGCAATACCTCCTCCATCCCGGTGACTCAACTTGCTGGTCTGGTATCCAATTCTTCGCGGGTCGTGGGAATGCATTTTTTCAATCCAGTGCCCGTCATGAAACTGGTGGAAATCGTGAGAGCCATTCAGACCTCAGAGGATACAGTGATGAAAATTCAAGAGGTAAGCTCAAGTCTCGACAAGACCGCGGTCGTAGTAAAAGACTCTCCCGGGTTCGTCTCCAACAGGATCCTGTGCCCCATGATTAACGAGGCGATCTTCGCGCTGGAGGAGGGGGTCGCAAAAAGGGAGGACATTGACACCGTGATGAAACTCGGAATGAGTCATCCCATGGGGCCGCTGGAGCTCGCAGATTTCGTCGGCCTGGACGTAGTTTTGGATGTCTTAGAGGTGCTCTATGGAGAATTTCAGGATCCTAAATACCGCGCGAGTCCGCTACTGAGGCAGATGGTCCGAGCGGGGTACCTCGGGAGAAAGTCTGGCAAAGGGTTCTACGAGTACAGTTAGGCAAGGAGGTTTTCCAATAGCCGATCCACTTCCGAGGTGACGACAGAAAGCTCCGCGATATCATTGATCGGGAGTCTCTTCGAGGAGATCGAAATTAATTCTCCTCTGAACTCTGGCAATTCCCGAAGCTTCGAGGGTACTTCAATTGCGACGCACGCTCCATAGATGATTTCGATTTTTCCCGACAGAACCTTAGCGCTCCCTCGGTATTTTTCAGCGAGCTGATTTGCTAGAACGGCGATCGAGTCAAGTCCTTGGCCAAGCAATACAACGAGTCTCTTAGAGTTAGAAAGAATTTCAGGAAAGCTCGAGACAGATGAATTATTTGGGATAAAACCCTCAGGCAAGTTTTTGATCTTCCCAAATCTCATCGCGTCCTCGAAGGGTTCGGCAAACGAGGGACGATCTAGCGATATGAGCGCGATTTTTTCGGATGAAAGCTGCTTTTGGATAACCAACGAGCCCTCGAAGTTTTTTGCAACCTCGTTGCCGCTTAGCGATTGAACATCCTCGAAGTAGGGCGATATTCTCTCGGAGATGACCCCGTAGATCATTCCCATAAGCGAGTTCGAACTATTGCCAGACGGGAAAATGACCGTCTTAAGGCCGTCGTCCGAAGTGGCGTATTTCGAAATTATCGGGACCCAATCACCAAGATCTTTAACGGGACAAACGAGGACCTCGTCAGCCCCTAGATGGATCAACTTTTGCTGCTTTTCCGATTCTTTTGCGGAGGTGAGCGCCAACACTCGATCCCCCGTTTCGTCCGCGAGCTCCCGCGCTTTTCCGAGAAGACCGTCGCCGCCTAGTTCGGAAAACACCGCGATCAAGGTTTCCTGCTCAACTCGAAGATCTTGTAATTCTGCGCAGCCGTCTCGAAATCACGGACGAAACTTCTTGCGCCGCCCCGGTTTGAATCTCCGGCTTGGTTTCCTCGAGTTTTCTGAAGGAGGAATCGCCGAGAACTCCCTCAGGATTTGCCATTGTCGTCGTCGCTTGAACGATCCTCCGAACGTCAACGTTCCCAGTCTCCTCTCCGGAATCGAGGACGAGGACTACTGTGTTTTCTTCGATTTGGGACGAGGTCCGGCTCACGTAAAGACCGAAACCGAGCTTGGCTGAAATCAAGCCACACAGGGATGCACCCGAGAACACCCAGTCCTGATTTTCTCCAACTACTATGCTTGAGAATTTTCCTTCCTTCGGAAAAAAGTCCAGCTGCTTCAAAGGGTCGTCGCACAACGGCATAGAAAAAGTGGCAGAAGCCCCCCTAGCCACGGCTTCACGCAGGATAGGAGGGAATCCCGCTGCTACCACTTCGCCCAAAGTATGAGTCGATGCAAAGGCCAGGGCGGCCTTGCTCGAGTGGGACATTTTGAAATCGCTACTTTCGAGGTCGGTAAACCGCTTTGCCGATGTTGAAACGGACGCAGGAATTGCCTGGACGTAAACTAGAATACGCTGCTTTTCTTCAGTTTCCGGCGACAAAAGAAAGCACGAGCTTGCTCTTTTAGAACTGCTGATTTCCGGATCCGGGTCCCAAGAGATCTCTCGCAATTACGAGCCTCTGGATGTCGTTTGTGCCCTCATAGATTTCAGAGATAACTGAGTCCCGGTAGGCACGTTCCACTCCGCCCCCCTCGGTATACCCCTCCGCACCCAGAACCTGCATCGCCCTTTCGATGGACCGGCTGGCGGCTTCCGAGCAAAATGCCTTCGCCATCGCCGTGTGTCTAGAAATCGCTTCGCGTTCCGGGCGCGGGATCTTCTCGCCTCTGGACAGCCGCTCGAAGTACACGCCGACCTCTTCCAGCGACTCATAGCTCATCAGGCGAGCCACATGCGCATCGATCGCGGTGTCTGCAATCATCCAATTTACGGACTGCAGGGACTGCATCTTCGGATGCTGGTGGACCCAAGCTATCATGATTTCGAGGGCAGACTCGCACCCGCCCACTGCCCCAGCGGAAAGAGACGCTCTCCCACCATCTAGGGCAGTCAGGGCGACGAGAAATCCGGCGCCGAATGACCCGAGTATATTCTCCTT
>JASHPQ010000185.1 GCA_030037995.1 Nitrososphaerales archaeon
GTGACGTCGAATCCCAGTCTCAACTATTACCAGCTGCCGTCGATAAGCGACGACGTTTCGATACTCGGCCTCAATACGTTACTTTATCCCACGAATATTACAGCGGTCAGGCAGGCAATCGTGCATGCGATTAACTATTCACAAATCTACGCGCAGGCAGATCTCGGCAAGCCCGCGCCTTACATGGGGCCAGTCGCACCGATATTCTCAAACCTCTACGATCTGGGCGATTTCACCCCGTATCAGTACAACCTTACTGAAGCGACGCAAATACTCCGGCAGGCTAACCTCAATCCCTCCAGCTTTCCTCCTTTAGTATTCAGGATAGTGAGCGGCTGTGATGCCTGCAGTACCGTGGCTCAGGACGTTCAGGGAGATTTAACAGCGATTAACATGTCCGTCACCATCGTGGAACAAACGCCAGCGCTCTTCAACTCTTACCTCGGGGCTTACACTTCCGAAGTGCAAGATCCTTCGGGCGTGGGTAATATCGCCTTCCCGTACGACTCAGTAGGCTGGGGTCCCTTTGCCCCTACACCCGTGGACAACCCAATCTCGTTCGTGAGCAATACCTCTCTGTTCGGCAATTCCGCGATCTACTACAATCCAACGGTTCAAGCGTGCGTGGACTCGATGACGTCCACTGCCAACATTACTTCCATAGAGTCGCTATGCGCCGCGGCCCAAAAGCAGATCTACCATGATGCGCCATACATTTGGATCGGCCAGATAACGCTCTGGGGACAGGCCGGCGGTTCTTTGGTGTGGAATAAAAACGTCGTGAGCGGTTTCCAGGTGGATGGAGACTGGTCCGGCGAGTCCATAGATCCCATCTTCAACACAGTTACCTTCGCGCCGGGCTACACTGGCTAGAATTCTTTCTCTTCGATGGCCTCTCGGTCATAGCTTGCCATACATACTCGGTTCAATCCATGCTGGGCACAGATTGGGATAGAGATGCACAAAGTAGGTACATCGATTCCTTGAGCTGATTAGTGACCGGATCTACTGCGAGACCCAGAATTTCGAGTGTACCCACCCCGATCTAAACTCGATCGATCACGTCGCTAATTGCTAACCTGAAAGTTTCTTTTTTCCCCGCGAGTTCAATTTCTACGCTTGAGATGTTTACATTAACAGGGGCCCTCCGCGGTCAAGACGGTTGGAGAGGATTTCGGAGTGGGAGAATGATATGGAGGTTCGCTGAAGCAACACGAACTCCAGGGTGCAACGTGAAACACATTAATGTGCGGATCCGCCAGCAAAGAGAGTCTCCGAAATGCATGAGAGGTAAGGTGTGAGGTCTAGTAATTGGTAGTGTCGGTTTATCTTTGCGTGATCAGAGACGAAATGATTGTTTACAAAGGTTATCTGGGACAATCGGAAACGGCCGACTCCATTCGGCGTTTGCTAGAGAATGAAAAACTTGTACCAATTGATTCTTGGTCTGAGGTCGATCTCAGTTACGAAAAATACGAAACAGAGATGTTGCAAGACTGTTGGAATGCCATCATCAAGTCAGCAGATGGATTACAAAGCTTGGAGAAGGTTCCCGTAGATGGGTCATGGGGCATTCTCTACGAAAATAGCCGGTGACGTAAAGCTATTTCCGATCAGTTTTCTTCTGCCAGAAGATCGCGGGGATAGCACCACCGGCTAGCATCGCAACTGATCCAAGACCCACGAAAAGCAAGTTTGCGGAGTACACCCTCACTGGTTGTACCTCGGAAAGTGCAAACCTGCCGATCGTATAGCCCGAGGCATTGTGATTAATGTAAGTGCTCCAAGAAGCTCCTATCGAGTTGTCGAACACAAAGTAATAAGTCCCGTTGGAAGGGGCGGTGAACGTCGCGTTGTACGGCGAGGATGGAGAAACACTGGCATTTACAAGATAGGGTGTTGTCTCTTTAGCCTGCTGATAGTACGTCCCATGGCCTCCCAACAGCGGCTGATAACAGTCGGGTGCACATCCATACCAGATGTAGTACTGGGTCTGATTCATGATATCGAAAGAAAAGATCGTCGACTGATTGTCTATCGAAAGGCTAACATTGACAGTCTGACCCTTTGTCATCTGCAGATTCTGAGTAGCGTAATCGTTCGGATCGATGCCGAGAGGCGTGTTAACGAGTGAAACGGTTCGTTCTGATGTACTGGAGATCGGAGTGATCGCCCCAAATATTCCAATCACTACTCCAAGAATTAGTAAGACAAATCCGATGTAAGCACCCTTCAAGAACATTGTATCACGCTGGTCAAGAATAGATATTTATGTATTGAACTGGGAGCCAGGATTCTTTTGTTAAGAAATGAAAGCAAAAACACATTAGGGCAGTCAAGCTTACTTGATCCCACCGGACAATGATCTACTAAAAAACTATTTTTAGCTTGATTATGAGAACATTTGGTTCATCCTCTTGAACTTCCTTCGATTTATCCCCCTTTTGCTGGCTATCATTTTGACAATTTCAGTAATTTCTTACGCCGAGGCAACTGTACCGACCAGTGCACCCACAATCTCCTTGCGACTAGGCTATCCCGATTCACTGGATGAAAGCGACGTGATGGATCTTTACGCCGTTCAACTCCTAAAGAGTGAAGGCATCAATGTCCAGTCGACATACTACGACGCACCTCCGCTCGCTTACGAGGCGCTCGTCGCGGGGCAGCAGGACATCGTCTATGACGAAAGTGATGGGTCGTATGGCTTGAGTGGAGTCTATTACAATACGACTTGCATTGGAGGTTACATGCTGTCGGGCACCTTTCTTGCGATTGCCGGCGACAACATTACCAACCCCAAACAGATGCTTGGGAAGACATCCGAGGATTTTGGTCCCGGGACTACTATGAGATACTTGAACGAGTACTGGTACAAACAGCTTGGAATCCCTACAAACCTCAACGGTCCTAGCCCCACTTCGGTCTACCTCAAAAACGGCGGCGAGAATTACGAGAGAGTCCACGACCTTGAAACGGGCGCAGCACAGGAGATAGTGGTCGACGACTTTATTCTCGCTGATGTTGATTCTCCATCAGTGAATAACTCGGCGCATGGAGGACCGTTTCACGTACTCTTCACATCTCCTGACAATTACTACGACACATGTTATGTTGCCCGAGACGACTGGCTTACAAATCCTGCAAATCAGTTATTGGCTGAAAAGTTCCTCGCGGCATTATACGAAGCTCAGCGGTGGGCAATTTCTTATCCACAGCAGTACGTCCAGTTTGCAGAGCAGCAGCTGCCAGAGACGCCGGTGAACGAGATCCAGTTTGCCTCGACATACTACCCGCAGCATTACACGTACTGGCCTTATGGATTGTATAATCTGCAGGGCAGCCAAAGTCTTGCGATCAAGTTCAACGACACTAGTCAGTTTTTCATTGAAGCCGGAGTGATCACCAGTCCTATCAAAAACGACTCTGCCCAACCTTATGGAGTTATCAACAAATACTTTGAGCTGAAAGCCCTTCAGATGATAGGTCCGTACACGTACCCGGATCAGAGCTGGGTCAATCCAACTGTGGTGTCCGACATCCGGTCCTGGGTTCCCTCATGGGAGGGTGGGATCAGTTCTGCGGCAATAACGACCACTTGACGATCGCCGTAAAAATTAGAGACCGCACTTTCTCGACAGAATTGACTCAGCGATCCCAAGAACCGCGAGAGAAAGGAAGAACAGAAGAAAGGCCATTCCGCCGCATATCCAGATTTCTGCACTAGCTATGGGGAAGAAAAATGTCAGCCCAGATAGGATCCGCCACGACAGTTAGGACGTGAATAATGACAAAGAGATCGTAAATGATCAATACTATGAGATTGAATGCTCTCGGATAACCCAAGTGACTCCCAATTACGAGAAGCCCGCCCGCGATAGTTACAGAAAGTAGATAGCCAAGAATTGGGTGACCCTTGTGAGGCAATCACTCAAGACATGTGATTGCTTTACTATACCTTTTCAATTAATTCTTGGGAAAAACGGGTCGCTTTTTAGTCTAGCTTGCGTTTCTCCATGTAACCATAAAACTCGTTCCTCCGTCTGAGAGAGTAGATGGGGTAGCGAGAATGTCTGTACTCGTGGAGCTAACCAATACCAGCTTGTACAGGGAAGCCTTGCTTCCAAAGCCCCCAATCGGATGGGTGACGCCTCGCACCGTGGCGTCACACGTATTGGGGACGTCGGTGAAGGCTTTTCCAACAGAGACTGGCGAAAATTTTGACAGAGGAATTCCGATCCCGGTAACCATGCATTCAGCAAAGTTAAGCGCCGTGCCGGTCGCCGGACTGCTATCCGAAGCTGATTTGCCGGTCGAGACGTCCCGGAAAGTGTAGTGGAACATGTCACCTGAAACCGTTATTCCAGCGTATATGACATTGCCAGCACTCACGGGCACCACTCCCTCTATCGACGAGTAATACCCGGTCGATATTGCGAAATATTCCGGAGAGTTCGGACCTTGCTGGCAATGCGCTAACACTCCGACGTTCTCGTAATCTGATGAATCAAGTCCGTCAAGACCCGCAACAATGGCTACGCCCTGACCTGACGGATTGGTTGCGCTACACGACACCTTCGGTATTGTGAAGGAGATGAAGACTCCGGTTATCGAGCCGTTGGAAGAGGATACTGCATAGCCCGCTCCCAACGTGTTTGGGGTCGTGACGGCGTGGACAGACACCGAAGCCGGGATGGCAGCCGCTGCACTTGGCACGAGAAAAATCGAAGAAAAAAGAATCATGGAGATAACGAAAGCGAACATTGGAGGGTTTCGAAGACTTAACGACATGTTCTTCTCTCTCCATACCTAGGCTCTGGGATCCGTTCCCAGGGTATTTGCGAGTCCCGGTGCTATGAAGGAGCCGAGCCCGGTCGCAGCATTCCAACCCGGTCCTGCCGGCCACCCGTTATTGCCTGTAGTTATGTTGTGAAAGTCCTTGGAGTACAGCGATGACGTTCCGTCGACGCCATAAACCGTCTTGTAGAGGAATTCGTTCACATAGCCGGCGGGTTGCAATCCCTTGGATGCTCGAATCTGGTTTACCAGAGCCATGAATCCAGCCCAGATTGGACAGGCGACGCTCGTGCCGCCGATCACGAGCCATCCACCCCACCCTGTATTGTACATCCATACGCCGGTGTTCGGGTCTGCGACCGCAGCAACGTCCGGCTTTGCAAGAGTTCCGTATGGATCAGTAATGTCCACCGCGCTCTGATACTTCGGCTCGGCCGGCGTCGTCACATAGCCACCGCCTCCATAACTCCACGCGATTTCCCCAAGGTATTTTCCAGTCGAAGTGACGTTCAGGGTGGTTCCCCCTACCGTGAGGACACCTTGACAATCTCCGGGAATTGGAATCTCATTAGACGTCCCGAGGCCCCATGCTCCGGAATCGCCGGCGGCCGCGAGGATCGTTACATGTTGAGCTTCAGCCGCGGAAAGGACTCTGCTCACGTCAAAGCCCTCCGTACCATTGGTCAGGGTGCATGGGCCGACGCCTTGCCCGATCGTGCTGTTGCAGTACGTGTAACAGCCCGATCCGCCAAAACTGTTCGAAATCTGGTTACCTAACTTGTGCGAAAGAGCGTAAGCCCAGTTTTGATACATGTCAGTAGCAGTCGGAGTATTGGCTACAAGAAGATCGATTGCTGCCCCTGGAGCTACGGTGTGAGCCATTTCTACGTCCAGCGACGTCTCGAGGGACCATCCTCCATCTACGCAAAGGTTCTTCGTCCCTTCCGGATAGATTATGGTGAGCTTCGCCGCTGGCAGTCCGAATTGCGCATCGAATGCGGCTAGATCCGAAGCCATAGCAGGATCTCCGCAGGCATCGTCTATAACCACGGTCTGCCCTGCCCCGGTAACGCTGCTAGAATGAAGGCTTGCAAAGCCGTACGCGTTATCCAGCATTGAAGGGCAAAGCGCGCTTGGAGCGCAGCTTGGACTTGCATCAGTTTCCGCGATGATCAGAGAAGCAGTTTGAATGGTGGACGGAGACGCAGTGCTTTTTGACGATGCGGTGTACGCAGAAAGAGCAAAACTGGCTGAAACAAGGATCGTCAGCACAAAACTCATTGTAACAAAACCTAGAACAGTGGCTCTCCTTTTGTGAAGCATAATCCCTCGAAAACTCCGCGAAATCGGATTCCCTTGAATTATTTAAGACTTTAAGGGACTGTTCCAGATCTTTCTCTATATCGGAGGTCGAAATACTAGTGCACTTTTACCGCAAGGCCTACGATTCTTGAGCATAAAACACGTAATTCTTACGCATTTATTGCGTGGATAATGATGGATAATTAGGCAGATTTCGGATTCTGTCTCCGAATCTAGCTTTGGTAGTAAGTCTGGAACTGTTAGTCTTTCTGGCGCTCCTTTCACTCGCCGCGTCTTTTGTCAACGGTGGTATGGGTTACGGATACTCCTCAGTGTCAGTTCCGCTGGCGATCCTCGTCATCGCAAACAAGATCATCAACCCCGTGTATGTACTCGTTGAAGCTTGCATGAATACCGTGATGTTGGGGTTTGCCGGAAAGGCAAACATCAAGGCCACATTCAGACGAGTTATTCCAATAATCCTTCCAATAGTGCCCGGAGTGATCGTGGGGAGTTACTTGCTTAGCCTCGTGGCTCCTCTGTGGGTGAAGTTGGTCGTCTATGCGGCGCTTCTTCCTCTGATTCTACTTCAGGCGACGGGATTCAGAAAGCCAATAAAGAAAGAATCGGCTGCTGGCGTGCCGCTTGGAATGGGGATCGGTTTGCTCTATTCGATCACTACGATTTCGGGGCCTCCAATTGCACTCTTCTGGAACAATCAGGGGATGGCGAAGAACGAGTTCAAGGCGGCGGTGGCGCAGGTGAGAATCGCAGAGTCTTACCTGACCTGTATTTCGTACGCGATACTCGGACTCTTCACTGCAACCACCTTCCAGCTGTTTACGGTGACAGCCCTGCCAGTCTTGCTCGGCATACCGCTGGGAATGATCATTATAGCCAAGGTGGCCGCGGAGACTTTCAGGAGATCCACTATGGCGTTCAATGCAGCAGTAGTCGGTTTCGGTTTGGCGCAGGTCTTCATCATGCTACTCAAAATGCCGATGGCCTTTGCCTACTCCTTCTGGGGCGTCATACTCGCGATCGACGCGTTCCTCCTCTACAGATACTTCAACCATCGCAGCAAAGTTTCGGAACAACCGGCGAAGGTGGAAATTCCGATCTCTCGGGAAAAATAGCTCTGCGATTTCTTTGAGGCAGACCAAGGTCTGCCCCGCCACTACCTTTTCTCCTCTTTCCAAGATCAAATCGCGCAGGGGAATTCCAATTCGCAATTCTCGATTCCTTATTGGAATGGAACTCTTAATAGGAAGCTCCGTATTTCGTAAACCCCATGGCATGCGAGCACCTCGAAGTGAACGAGTTCGGCAACTTCTCCGTTGATCTTGAGGGGGTCGTGCACGTCATAACTCTTCAAAAGTGCAGCAGCTGCGGAAAGTACATCACTTTCGATGGCCTCGAAGTACCGACAAGGAGCATCCTCTCGGTTGAATCACCGATCAGGGGGAGCATGAGGACTGTCCCGGCACTGCTTGACGCCGAGATGTACGATCGACTCCTCCACCTTGCCCGGAGCGAGACCGGAGAGGAAAACGTTTCCAAGATTATGAATGAAGTCGTTGCACTCGGGTTGAAGCACTACAGGCAGGACCTGACGATCAACTGAATGAAGATCAAAAGAATTTCCTAGACTGCTGAGCCCTTCACGTTCCTTTCCTCGTAGCTCTCCCATAGATCTATCTCGTATTATGAGAGTCAAAATCGCAATCAAGGACACGAACGTAGTCTCGGTTGCACTGATCCGAACCCGATTATCTTAACAGATAAGATAAGGCCTCAATGAGTAACTCGCTTATCTTGGGGAATATCAGGGTCGAAGAAGCGAGGGAGAGGCTCAGAAGCTGGCTTGGCGAAGAACGACTCTCGCCCGAGGAAGTGCAAAATCCCGGAGCCTACTTTACTTTCAAGATAAACGTCTACGGTACGATAATGTTCGTCGTCCAGTCTACCCAGTTTGTTGATTCCTGCTCAATTTCAGCCTCGTTCGACCTCACCGGAGAAAAGGATCAGCGAATCCTCCAGGCGATGGACGCAAAGAAAAGAACGGATTTCCTGCGAGAGCTGAGCCTTGCTCTACTTTCAAACAACGGAATCTGGTACCACCTCATTAGACCGAACCCTCCGAGCGAGATGAGAGTCTTCGAGCTCGCGTCGCGCCGGATTTACTACGAAACGATGACGAAGGAAAAGGTGATGAATGCGGTGCTCGATGTTCGCAATGCTTCGGGAATCTTCACCTGCCTGTTTGAACGATACTCCGCCCCGATGAATGTTCCGAGGCAGGAAGTTAGGGCGTCGTTCATCGGCTA
>JASHPQ010000017.1 GCA_030037995.1 Nitrososphaerales archaeon
ACCCTAAGCTCCTCAGCCATCTGATAGAGTGCGCCGCCTCCAGATTCAGCAAGCCATCGTAATCGCAGATAGTCCCGTCTATATCAAACACAAATCCACGGATTTCCATTTCTGTAACTACTACTCCGACGGAAGTAAGCAACTACTCCGTGACATGCTGTTTCAGGCGTGTCTGCCTTGAAAAACGAGTTCAACGGACGAATTCCTCCAGAATCTGGAATCTAAGCATGATGGAAGGGATCCCTCAACCAATTTTGAAACTCGTGAAGCAAGCGTGAGTGATTTTGTGAGCGTTTTTCTCCCAATGCCGTGAATCTCTAGAAAGGTTGTTTGAAAATTGATATATAGTGATGAAGTTTCTCTCGTTTAAGAGATTCAGTTTGATTTTGCGGCCTAGAAGTGGAATTGCCCCAGCGGTGTTGGCAATCATCGTAGTCGTGATCATAGTTATTGCGGGAGCAGGCGCCTATGTAGTTCTCAGCAGCAAGGCTACAACGGCGACCAGCGTCATGACCACATCTAGTGTGGTCAGTACGTCTTCGCCCTCTTCGTCCAGTTCGGTAAGCTCTAGCACCTCGTCCTCGTCTTCGGTGTCGCCCATTTCGACGAGCACTTCATTGTCTACTAGCAGTTCGTCTACTAGCACCACTAGCTCTATGTCGGTGTCTTCGACCAGTTCCAGTTCCAGCACGACTTCCAGTTCGATGACCACTTCTCAATTGGCACAATCATGCGTCAACTATACGTCAAACGGAGTCCACAACGTCATCCCTCTCTTGACATCGTTCTCTGCAATGAAAGTAGATCTCGGCGGATCCTTCAATGGAACAGCTGTTAATTATACAGAGTCTTTCGATGTCACTTCTCGCAGCTCCTCGCAGATTTCTGTAAACGTGAACTTCGCTAGTGCCACCTATTCCGACATGTTAGGCGCAGTGATATTCACAAACGGTACTTTGGATACTCTGACAGTAAATGGCACAACAATTCCTGCCAGCGAAGGGAGCTTCATGATAGTTGGTCTCTTTGCTGGGTTTATCACTGAAATAGAATTTAGCGATTCCCTCAATAACTTCACTTCGGCTTTACAATTCCACTCTACTGGTACATCCACTGTAACCATTGGCACAGTATCGTTTCCTGTCACTACTTATGCGGCAAATTCTCTTCCTGTAACTGTTGGTTATTGTGGCGGTAGCGACACACTTACGGGCTTCTCCCTTACCGAAGGCACTCCATCAGGCGCTCACGTCGCAATAGTTACTTCCATGAGTATTGCAGGGACTGGCACTGCAGGTTCGTACAGCTTTTCCCTGAAGGTTGTAAGTCTCACTGTCGCCTAATGGACGCAAGATCAATGGCGACAAACTCTTATTACTTTTGACGAACTGAAATGAGTCTTCAAGGGCCCGTAGCCTAGCATGGATTAGGGCATCAGCCTGCGGTTTTACGTCGAGAAGTCCTTGAAGGAAGAGTAGCTCTTCAGACTTCAACAGGAAGAAGACCGGAGCGGATAGCTGGGGGTCGTGGGTTCAAATCCCACCGGGCCCGTATTGCTTCCAGAAAGTCCGGCTTGTAGGGTTGTATAATTTCACCTTCGGACAAGAATCTGTTGAATCCGACTTGGAGCAACACGAGAATTAAGCGCTTGGGCTGGAGCCAAGGGTTTTCGCGAGCGCAGGGACGATGAAACTTCCCAGACCGGTGACAGCATTCCATCCTGGCCCTGCCGGCCATGGATTGTTATTGCCTGACGTAATCTCGTGAAAATCCTGCGAGTAAAGAGAAGACGAACCGTTGACTCCATACACCGTCTCGTACAGGAACTGGTTCACAAATCCGGCCGGCTGCAGTCCATTTACGGCTCTCATCTGATTCACGTCTGCCATGAATCCCGCCCATAAGGGACAGGCCACGCTCGTTCCTCCAATAACTTCCCAACTGCCATCGTTATAGATTTCCACCCCAGTACTCGGGCTGGCGTCCGCGGCCACATCCGGCTTTCCGAGAGTGTTGTAAGGATCCGTAATATTCGCAAAAATTTGATACTTTGGTTCTGTATTGGTCATATATCCTCCCGCAGAACCACTCCAGGCGGTTTCACCTTCGTAGACGCCGGAGGCGCTGACAGTGAGGAAGGTCCCACCTACAGTGAGCACCCCCTGGCAATCTCCTGGGATGGCCTCCTCCTGCGAGGTGCCCAGTCCCTCTGCCCCAGAATCTCCGGAACTGGCGAGCACCGTCACCTTATGTTTCTGAGCTTGCTGCAAGATCTTCGCGACGTTGACTCCTTCGGTTCCGCCGGTCGATTCGCAGGATCCTATTCCCTGACCTATTGTCGAGTTGCACGTCCCGTTGTAGCAGCCAGCCCCCCCGAAGCTGTTTGAAATCTGGTTTCCCAAGTGCTTAGTTAGGGCATAAGTCCAAGCGCGGTACATGTCCTGGGGATTCGGAACGGCCGCTACGAGCAACTGAATGTCTGCCTGAGGCGCCGCGACGTGCGCCCATTCTACGTCAAGAGAAGTCTCTGTGGACCACGACGAGTCCGAGCACGGCGCTCCACCAATGTCGGTGACTTTGAGCACCGGGGGATTGGGCAGTCCGAATGTGGAGTCGAAAGTCGTAAGGTCGCTAGAGATCGTGGGATCTCCGCAAGCATCTACGATCACGATTGTTTGGCCGAAGCCCTCGGTCCCTGAACCGAAAAGTATGTTAAAACCATATGCGGTTTCCAACAGGTTCGGGCAAAGTGAATTAGGCGTACAGTTTGGCGTGTCGCTCGCATAAACTGTAATCGTTGGATCCGGTGTTACAACAGAGGAAGAAGGAACCGTGGAGGGGGAGTACGCGGTTATGGTAACAAAGGGGGTCAGCACGAAAAAAGCGACAACCGTCAGAGCGACTGAGCTGAAAAGACAATTCTTTTTCCCTCTGATCAAATGGAAACGCGTCGAGAAAATCGTTGAAACCTATTTAGCAGTTTCATCCCAGTACGTATCGGTTGCGGATAGATGCAGAAACAAGAGTTTCGCAAAGTGGACAATATTATGAAATGAAAAAAGTCAGGTTGTCTGAAACGGATTGAGCTTTTGGCCTTCGGAGAGATGCTCAAGGCAGTAGTACGCCCTGCCGATCATCCCGTTTCCAAGATCGTACGTAACTACGTGAGGTGCTTCCTCGTCACAGTCGATTTTTGCGCATTTCAACTCCAATCTATCTCTCCCGATGACGAACGAGAGTAGATGCTATCCGTATTTATTTGTAGCGAACCGGTGCGGCCGAAAAAAATCTATGACGAGCTTCGAAACGAAAGTGAAGTAGTTTAATCGCATCGCAACAGCGGGATTTCAAGAATTCAAATTTTATTTTGCGAGCCAAAGATCGACATCCGAAAATAATTGCCTGCATTCCACTGGCTCTCAGGAATTTTTCCCTCGTTGTCCACCAAATTTCTTCTTTTCTCTTGGCACATAAGAGAATTCGAAGAGGTGTCAAGGTTCAGGTTGCAGATTCATAACTTATATCTCCTTAGCAGACGTCACAGGAGGAAGCAGGTACCGTTGACGTATCTCTCTTACGATGTCGAATTCGATCGACTGGAGGATCTCTTCGATCTTGTGAAACCGATTGACATTTGTCTTCGATTTGTATCCGTCCTCGGTACTCAACTCAAATCCTGGAATTTTAGCAAGGACTACGATCCGCAGAAGGGGGAAATACACCCGCACCTGTCCATCCGATTGAAGGTGCTCGACGATTCACAGGCGAAAAGGCTGATCGAAAAAACTGCGGCTGCGATCGCCGGTGAGGGAAAACTGAGGATGTTCGTAGGGCCGACAATCTGGCAGGAGGAAGACGATGTTTGTGTGAAAGCACTCGAAGCGGCGAGTGAGTGTGCTGTTCGTATGGCGAAGCTACTAAGTCGAAAGGAAAACAACTTGGTCATCGAGCGGATCAAACAGGAGTATGATTGGGATTTGTTCGTGATTCAGCTTGCATTGAAGGTCTTGGATCTTTCCGGATTCAAGGTTTACGTGCGGCGAGAGTACAGGAAGCAATTCAAGCTCGCAGACAGAGACCTCGACAAGCTCGCTAACGATTTGGCTTCCGCTTGGTGGAGGACGGGAACGATCACTGATCCGGATGCGGTGGAGGTTTTTGTCAACTCTTTCATAAGTCTCACAGCCGAGGAAGTGTCCCATGCACTAAAGAGCTTCGAGAAATTCGTGCTTACTTCAAACATTTACAGAACGATCTACGAGACGCGTCGGCAATCTCCAAAATGAAATCTCCGCTTCTATGATTCGCTTCACTTTGGATTATCCCGCCCGAAAAGGAATTTAAATACGGTATGTAAAAAATCAGGCCCGAATATGAAAGGAATCGGGGCGCTTTTTGCAGTTATTGTCTTGCTCCTATGGCTCGCTTCGGCAACTTATATCGCGGCCCCAGGCGTGCTCCCCGCTCCTCCCATGGGAGGCATACCCACCGCCTTTCTTGGTGTGATCCTTTTCATAGTTGGCATTCTGTTAGTCGTCGTCTGGGCCGATATGGCTCCTGAAATGTCATCTGTGACGGAAGTCAAGTCTACGGAAGATCAAGCAGCTAAATCCATGCAATAGAATGGCTGCGCTCGGCGAGGGCGAGCTCTCCAAGTCGTGTGCATGAAGAAAAATGGTGGAGATGTCAGAATCTTTAGCTCTTCAACAAGCAAGATCGCGCCCCTAAACGATTCGCTTTATCGCTTGGGGCCTATGGGAAATCCGCCTGTTCTCAGTTCGTACCTCGTTATCGATGAGAAAGTTGCGATTGTAGATTGCGGACCGCGATCCGTGATCGATGAACTGCTCTCGCTACTGAGAGAATGCGGATTTTCCCCCTCTGAGATCGACTATCTTTTACTGACTCACATCCATCTGGATCACGCGGGTGGGACGGCGAGCTTTCTGGAAAAGTGCGTCTCTGCTAAGGCGTTCGTTCCCGAGCGAGGGTTCAAGCATCTTCTAAATCCGGAAACGCTGAACTCTTCCTCGAGGCCCGTCCTCGGAGACCGAATTTTTACGTCGTGGGGGCAGTGCGATCCAGTCCCGAAAGAAAGAGCTGTGGCAGTAAAGCCCCACGCCAAAATAAATCTGGGCGGCACGGAGCTTGAGTACATTCCTGCCACGGGCCATGCGCCTCATCATAATGTGCTGCACGACCAAAGACGATCGATCCTTTTTTCTGCTGACGCACTCGGAATTTACGAAGAAAGATCGCAATCGCTGATCCCAACGACGCCCCCTCCGTCCTTCGATCTCGAGCAGGCGATCCAGGACATCCGGATGATTGAAAACCTGAAACCGGAGCTCGCTTGCATGGCCCACTTTGTAGAGCTCCCTCGTCCCGATGAAAATTATTACAAAACCGTCATCAAAAGATTCAGGTTCTGGGCTGACACTGTGGAATTGTATATTAAAGAAAAAAAATTGAAGGACTACGGCCTACAGGATTGTCTCAATCTATTTTCGACTTTAGCGGAAAGTTTCCCCGAGTACAGAGCTTTGTCTGAGGACTTGAAAGAGCAGGCGGCGAGAGTCGATGTCGGAGGTCTTCTCAACTATTTCATACGAAGACGATAGCCTTAGAGGAGGTACGCCTTAATGGGATCGGGGGAGCGAAAAGCGAAGGAAAGCTTTCTACCAATGTCGGATTTTTTAGAGACCTTTAATCTGGACTTCTGGTTGATCCTCGAAGTTAGAACAGGTTGATTTGCGATGAACAACCTTACTTCGCGATCCACCGCCTCGGGACCGAAAAGAAGCTCGATAGAGTTCGCCTTTTCTCGAAAATCGAAATCTATTTCTTTGCCACTCTCCGCACGCTCTTCATCTGTGGGACGTGCGGTGCCTCCATCCCTGGGTCGAATGTCAATTCTCATCGAGAGAGCATCCTCGATTTCTTTGATTTGCGTCCCACCCCTGCCGATAACTCGCGGGATGACGGCTTCGTCCAGCAGGACCTCCGCCCTAGACCCTGAAAGCACTCGCACCTGGGCTTGATGATCGTATTTTCGAAAGACTTGAAGGATCCTCTGCTCGGCTAGCTTTTCGACGCCCGTCGAAGATCTCCTTTCCTTCGAAATCTCTTCGATGGGAATCACGACGTTTTCCTCCCCGAAGGTGTAGATTTCATAGGCAAGGTTGCCTGATTCGAATTCGCGGACTTCTACCACCGGTCTCGCAAGATCGGGTTCGTTCATTCCGGAGGGCACCTTAACGACGAGGTTGAGCTCCAGCACTTTCTCGATCCTCCCCGCCCGGACGAAGATCACGGTGTCCACTACGTGCGGGATCATGCCGAGCTCCAGTCTGCTCATGAATCTCTGCACCGCATTGACGGGATCGCTAGCGTGCACTACCCCCACCATACCGACCCCGGACAATCTCATGTCTGCAAAGATCTGAAAGTCTCGAGTCTTCCGGACCTCGTCAAAGATGGTGTAATCTGGTCTTACCAGAAGGAGAATTTCCGCAGTCTTTTCAAAATCCCCTTCCAGAGCGCCGTACTGCGTAATCCCTTTAGAAACCTGGAGATCTTTCGGAGATTCGAACGTCTTGACGACCTTTCCTTTTTCGAAATAAAAATCTGCAATGCTGCTCGCGAGGGTGGACTTTCCTGAACCGGGCGGCCCTGCGATGATCACTCCTTCGGCTTTTGTTGCAAGACGCTGGATCAGCTTTTCAGAAATGCTGTAATCTGACAGCGAAAGCTTCACAATCGGCCTCACGATCGTGATCTCCAGACCATCGGAAAAAGGCGGTCTGGCGATTGCGATGCGATAGGAACCCAGCTGGACCACGCTGGCGCCATTCCTGCTTATCTCCACGCCGCCGTAGGATATCACTCTGGCCGCTTCGGCGATTTCTTTGGCAAGCCGTTCGAGCTCTTGCCTCTGAATGATCTCTTCCGAGATTGGCATGTAGTCAAAGTTCCCGGGCAATCCCTTCTTGGCGTAGGGGACCACGCCTTCCTTGAAGTGGACGCTGAGAGTTTGTTCATCGAAGTACCGTTCAAACTGAAGACCACTTGTCTTGACCTCGGAACGGTGATGGATAACCTCGATTCCTTCGGCCTTCCCAACCAGAGCTTGGACATAATCCGCTGTGACCAGCACAGCGTTCCGAGTCTTGGCGATGTCTCTGATCAGAGCATCGATCCTACCAGATCGGGCCAGCCGGATGTCTTCAATTGAAGGCCTCGCTCCTTCAAAGCTGATTTTGATCTTCTTTTCGTTGCTGAGCTCCCTGATCGCGGTGAGCTCTTCCAGTCCCACAAACCCTTCTTCTCGGTGTTTGGACGCTTGTGCCTGCAGCTCGTCCAGCGCCGCGACCGGCACAATAATTTCGGAACCCTCCGGGATCTCGCCGGAGGTGATCATTGTGGACACCCTTCCGTCAATTATTATGCTGGTGTCCAGTACCAGCGTATTAGGCACTTTTTGAAAGATCCCCATACTAAACTATGAAGTTATAAAAATTAGGCGGAGTCGCCGGTGTCACGCATCATGGGAATCTTGACTCCCCTCTCTTTAGCGACCTTTCGAGCTGAAGCGTAACCGGCGTCGGCATGTCTTGCGACCCCGATTCCTGGATCGCTGGTAAGACACCTCTCCAAACGTGTCTTCATCTCGTCCGTTCCATCGGCGACAACGACCAACCCCGCGTGTATGCTGTACCCAATACCCACTCCGCCCCCGTGGTGAACGGCTACCCATGAGGCTCCCGATGTCACGTTCAGCAAAGCATTCAGAACTGGCCAGTCCGCGATGGCATCGCTTCCATCGGCCATTCCTTCCGTCTCCCTGTAGGGTGAAGCAACGGAGCCAGAGTCGAGGTGGTCACGTCCGATGACGATCGGGGCCTCCAAATCTCCCCTGGCTACTGCTTCATTGATCAATTTTCCAAAGCGTGCCCTCTCGCCGTATCCAAGCCAGCAGACCCGGGCTGGGAGCCCTTGAAAGCGCACCCCATCGTGGGCTTTTCCAATCCATCGGACCAAGCCCTTATTCTTGGAAAATTCGCTAGTCACGATATTATCGGTCACGAATATGTCCTCAGGATTTCCCGAG
>JASHPQ010000186.1 GCA_030037995.1 Nitrososphaerales archaeon
CATCAAGAAGATCACTGATATCTTCGTCTCGATGATGGGAGAGAATCTTCGACAGCACACGATGGTTGTCGTATCAGAAATCAAACAGGGAGAATGGGGAATCGGTGGTCAGGGAATAACCGCCGATATGGTTCATGCGATGGGCAAAGCTATTCCTGCTTGAAAAACCGCGCGCTGAGCAGTCCAGAAAAACATCGCACTTTTTTTACATCTCTCGACAGATCCAAAGTCTGACTCCCGAAAGGGAGTCTTTCTTTCGGTCTCTGATTCTGCTTAACAATTTCTGACCACCTTTCTTGAATTGGATCACTGACTGCTCGTTCCTGACCACTTGATTTGAAGTGTCCCTGGCCGCCGGGGTAATCGAGTCATGTCAGTCCAGTTAATAGCGTCCCGGAATTTACGCATGTTAAACCAAGTTATCAGAACCTTGGCGGGAAATTTTTATGGTGTTAACTAAACTGACATGAGGCGATCAGGGATTTAAACGGTCAGGAACTTCGTCCAGCTAGAAAAGTTTGTTATCGTGATAGATATTTTGCGATCTATACATTCTCGAACGGGCAAATCGGGCGTGGTTGGAAGGTCCCGCGTACCCCTTATGGGTTGCAAACGCGGCATGTGCCTACAACACGGGAATAGTAGAGTGCATCGGAGGGGAGAATGCGAGTGGTTACTCGTTGAATCAGACCTACTATTCTTCCGTGAATTCGTCAGGTTTGGGTAATTGGAGAGCTGGATCCGACTATCCTACAGCTGTCTCGGATCAATCGTGTTTTACTGCCAAAAGCGAGATCTTCTGCGTTGGAGGATTTGACTTCTCGCCGGGTTTGAGCTCTCTCGATGACGCATACTATTCTCCATTTCCTTCCGCAGGATAACAAAGGTATTCTTGTGGAACCTGGGTGGATTGATAGTCTCCCTGCGAAAAAAGCTACAGGCATCAAAAAGTTTCGGCTCAATGCTTCAAAAGAAAACGCTCTAAAAAGGGGCGGGCACGTCGAAAACACTCTCATTTTTCACCCAGCCTGCTAACGGGACTGTTCGGGTTTCAGCAGCAAGTTAACATGGCGCAAAAGGTAAAGAGACGTTATTCCCACCCAGGCTATAACCGAACTAATAAGGAACCGCTCGAACAAGCCACTATAGTCGCTCTTTAGATGAGGAAGGAACGGGAGCACTCCCAAGTAAAACAACATGAAAAAGACGGCAAGCCCCGCAATAACAAGTGCAATTTTTCTTACACCAGCGAGGGCTTTCACCCTACTTAGTTTCAGCGACATAGATAATTCGCCTAATGGTGTCACAGTGAAAATGATGATTCCAATAATTGTGTGAATCTCAAGTGTACGCCCCGTTGCTGGAAATCCAGCGAGTAATAGAGCAGCCACGCCCCAGATTGCGATGGCGTACAATCCCCATTTGTAGTTCCCCCAATTCTCTCCAAGCATCGTAAGAGTTTGGACGAAAGCATAGACAAATAGAAGAGAGAACACTCCGCGATTCAGAAAGTTGACGGTCATAATATAGCCATACGGCCCCACGGCCAGCAGGCTTTCGGCTTGCGATATTGGACTGTAGTGCGGCGGAAGTACTTGAGCAATGGCATCTAGTACTACATAGAGAATGATAAGAGAGTCAACCATCACGAAAAGTCGGCGAACTGTTGATTGCTTTGAATTATCAGTAGGCGTGCTCATAAAATCGCACTGACCAGCACTCTTGATAAATGCGTTAACCTACAGTCGTTTCTAGAAATTACATTCAAAAGTTATCATCGTAAGATACTTCTAACAGATCTTAGTTTCCATATTCTAGTGCGTGCTTCTAAAAATTGTAATTCGATCTTCTGATAGGAAAACCTGCGCGCCCGTATTGACAGGAAAAACAAATCGAAAGCTGGGAGTACTGGCTTCCCTCATTTTTTCGGTCAAGACTTTCGTTGGTGCATATTTACGAGACTAATAATTCTGCTCGATGAATTCCAGGTCTGGAGGTAGGACTGTGCTTGTTTTGCATTTTGAATCAGAGTCACCCATTTGTTCTCTCTCTGAACTTCGGTTCCCGCTTTTTCGGCCGGGTGTTGCCCCTTAGTCGCATATGTGGTCTTATAAAATTGCGAAAGATCTGCATCCCTTTTGAGAATTGGCGTGTCGTTCTTCTCAGTCCATAATAAAAAGCAACAGTAGAAAATCGGAGGAAAACGAGGATACTGACGTACTGGACGATATCACCTTCAACCCAGAGGCGTTACTCGAAGAAAAAAGGATACATAACTCAAGAAGAATGGGAACAGAAGCTATGAAAAATCTGAAAGGGTTAGGAAAATGAAAAAGGACGATAGAGATACGGCGACTGGAATCATAATTCTGCTTTCCTTTCTTATCTCTGGATTAATTTATCTCGCCGGGAATGTGGGATTTGCCGTAGTAGCTTTGTGCATTGGTTTTGGCCTAGCCGGGCTAGTTCTAGTTGCAAGCGGTAAACTCGGCTAAACCTTTCGCTGAAATGATTTTGTTATCGTCAAACTTTTTCATTTGTGCAAAAAAGCTAACAAAATCCCACCCTGTCAGCAAAATGTATTTTGAAATCCAGATCGCTAGCATGGAAAGAAGGCTAAGAGCTAGAACGGAAGGCGGTCGGCCAGAAATTAGTCATTGAACCGAGCAAGTGAAGGAGTTGGCAAGAGTTACCCTCCCGTCGGAATAGGCCTGTTAATATCAGGGACTTCGGAGTGACTTCTAACGCAAAATCATAGCTCACGTTCCGATTTCCGCGCGTTTCACACCGCTTTCTGACTTCGGCTGGGCTATGATCCTACCAAGAAATTCCTAGTAGTTCAATCCAAGACGCTACGTAACCCTTCACGATGTTAAAAAACAAAACAAAAGATACATCTACGTAGCTAGTCTCAATTTTTTCGAATCCCATTTGTCAGAACCGTCTGGACAGTTCGATTATCGTGCAAGTACAGTAAGCTTCTCTTCTCAAGAAGGGAATGAAATCGTAGAAAAAAAGGTAGAGGCTCTATTGATCAAGGAAACAGAAAATGAGAACTATCAATGGACTTTATCTTCTTCGTTCAGCTATACTGCTGGAGATACAGTCAATGTTGTGTTTATCTTCAAGACGCCCAGACAAGAGTCATGACCCATAGGGCGCGCGCGCTCTTCAAAAGAGATTTCCTAGAGCTCGATCTGTTCTTCATAACTGCGGTCCAGCTTCGTCGTCAGCTATTCTAGTTGTTTAGTCAGCTGGGAAACTACGTTTACGGCGCAGCAGCTTCGAGAAGCGTTTTCTTCAACTTCTGACACTCTCTGTGAACGCCTTTCGGTGGATTACCCGGAAACATGGAGAAAGCTTCATCGTCAAATATCGGTTCATCACACAGAGTACATGTAGCAACCATAACTCTCAATTAAAATCTGGATCTTCCACGATACAAGCTAGATAAGTCTTTGATACAAGGCCAACGAGAATTCCTGCACAACTTACTGAAGAATAGTGAAGAGATCTCCTCTTGGCAAGCGGCCGGACCTAGACTACTTACCTGAAGTCTTCCTCAATTAAAGACCAGAGTTTCTCCGAAACGTCGTAGTTTTATCATGAGAATCGAGTATTAACTAACGTACTTTTCAGCGATCGCGTGTTTACACGTCTCGCAGTATGTTGAAACGTATGTGCTTCGAGATTCTGGCATTTCTTCAAAACCACAAGATTCGCATCGACAGCCCTTCGCGTCACATTTAACGCACATTTCAGAGAACCGGTCGCCTAGGTCTGTAATTAACATTTAGGGGAGCAGCTCGACCCCTCGACATCGTTGGGCAGTCCGGGATCTGCATTATTCTATTGGTTTGCTCGGATGGGACTTATCCAGACAAGTTTCGGTCGTTTGCAAGAAAAAAACCCATCAGTTTACCTTTCGAACAGGACATGAGCTCCAAATTGTCATCTTGAGAGGGAGCTAGTTCTCGTAGATTGAATCTTCTCGTTCTGATTTAATGTCCTGAAGATTTTTCGCTATGTCGCTTGCCTGCGCAAAAATCGAATCAATCGCCTCTCTGAGGCTTTTCTCGTCCAGATATGATATCTCTTCTTCAAGGCTATTTTTCAGGGCTTCGATTTTGAGAAGAAGGATCTGGTATTTCTCCTTGAGATCGAAGATCTGGGATCTCGTGGCGTTCAAGAGAAAAAATCTTGGCCTCTTTCCCACACATCGCTAGTAAGCTTTCTGGTAGATTCTACGGTACTGTGGCCTCAATAATTGTCCCAGAAAAACCGTCGTAGAATATTTCGCGAATAAACCTTTATGAATTTAATTTTTTACAAAAAAATTTGTGACAACTAGAGATGACCATGAATTCGACACCCAGATCCTCAAATGTATCGACAAAGCGCTATCATCTTTCGGGGACAATCCCCGGGTTCTGCTATATTACATCATAATCAAAAACTGTTCTATATCCAAGGACCAGTTCACGACGAAACCAGCAGAGTTTGCCGATTGCCTGCGCAGGAGTTTGGGGCGAAGCGGCTACCGGCTGATCGAAACACTGATCATCCGGGAAATCCAGAGTGCATTTCGGATCTCTATAAAAGAGGGATCTCTTTTTTCAGAAGCGATCAAACAGGCCAGAGAGCGCTTTCTAACCTGCTGAACGAGGCTATTTCAAAAATCCGGAAATATGCTTCCGCCGAGTACTTCCACGGAAATCCGAACCGCGGACCGGACTTTAGACGAATTCTTGGAATAACGCCTTTGGATCGACTACGCCGAGCTGGGCCTTCACCGGGTTTCCGAATTTTAAGGCGGGATCCTGTTCTTCGTATGTGGGCTTTTGGATCTCATAAAATACCCCGATCGGGATCTTTGGGTCCCACTCACGGGATTTCGCGATCGCCAGATCCATGCTTGACGTGTTGTAATCCGGGCCGTTAAATTTGTAGCATTTTTGCCTGAAATAATCGTAGGTGTCCACCTTGTTCCAAGTAACGCATGGGCTGAACACATCTACCAGAGAAAAGCCCTTGTGCTTTATGCCGTTCTGGATCAGTTCGGTCAGATGCTTTGGGTCTCCGGAGAAGCCACGTGAAACGTAGCTGGCTCCGGCCGCTAGGGCGATCGCGATCGGATTGATGGGCTCTTCAACCGTTCCCATGGGGGAGGATTTGGTGACGAAGCCTTTCTGGCTGGTGGGAGAAGCCTGCCCAGTGGTCAAACCGTACGTCTGATTATCCATCACGATATAGGTGATATCTAGGTTCCTTCGCATCGCGTGGACAAAGTGCCCCAGCCCGATCCCATAGCCGTCTCCATCGCCTCCGGTGACCACGACGTTGAGATCTGGGTTAGCCAGTCTCGCGCCCGTAGCGATAGGCATCGCCCTGCCGTGAAGGCTGTGGAATCCGTACGCGTGGATAAACCCGGGAAGATTACTGGAGCACCCGATTCCGGATACCACGAAGAGGTCTTTGGGATCGATGTCCAAGTTTGCCACTGCTTGAACGAGCGCGTTGAGCACTCCAAAGTCCCCGCACCCCGGGCACCAGTCGGGCCGTGTCTCGCTCTTGTACTTCGTTATCTCCATCATTTTTTTCTCTAACCAACCACCAATTGTTTTGCCTTGTTTACGATTTCAAACACGTAGATCGGCTCCCCGTCGTACTTCAGGAACTTGTCTTTGATCTCAAAGCCGGTCTCCGCTCTGACCATCCGCGCCATCTGCCCGGAATAGTTGCACTCCACGTCAAGGAGCTTCTTTGCACTTTTCAGCGTTGCTGCCACCTGATCCGCTTTGAACGGCATGACATTTCTGATCGCGTACACATTTGTCGAAATGCCCCCCTTGGAAAGTTCCTCAGCGGCTTCGAGTGTGACCCCGAACGTAGAGCCCCAGCAAACCAGAGTGAGCTCGGCTCCTGGATCGCCGTAGATCTTAGGCGCTGCAAGTTCATTGCGCGCCAGATCCATCTTTTTCATCCTCTTTTCCATTTGCATTTCCCGCTCCTTCACGTACTTTGGAATACCGGAAAGCACATCACTGATGACCACGCCGTCTTCCTGATGCTCGTCACTCGCGGCTACATAGATCGTGCCAGCGGTGCCAGGTATTGCCCGGGGAGAGATTCCAGTTTCCGTCACCTTGTACCGCTTGTATTCACCATCTCCCGGGGCAGCTTTGATGAGCTCGCCACGGTCGATCACTACGTTCGAACTCAGCTCGTCCACGGTCTCCAAGTGCTCCGATAACAACAGGTCACTCGCAACTATTACCGGGCACTGGAACCTCTCGGCCAGATTGAACGCCTCGATGACCGCGTAATAGGCATCTTCAACGCTCAGAGGCGAAAGGACGATTCTGGGAAAGTCCCCCTGCGAGGCACCGGTCATCATATTCAGGTCTCCCTGCTCCGTCTTCGTGGGTAAGCCAGTCGACGGGCCAGCTCGTTGCGATTCGATGATCACAATCGGAGTCTCCGTCATTCCAGCGAGACCCAGCGCCTCCACCATGAGCGAAAAGCCGCCTCCCGAGGTACCCACCATCGACCTCACGCCAGCGTGGGCCGCGCCAATCCCCATGTTAATCACAGCGAGCTCGTCCTCCGCCTGCTTCACGACGACCCTCTGAGAAGCAGCGTGGGCCGCCATCCAGTGCAGAATTCCGGAGGCGGGCGTCATGGGGTACGCCGCGTAAAACTTGCACCCCGCCATGACCGCGCCGAGGGAGATCGCCTGGTTCCCGGTCATCAGGAGCTTCGGACGAGGGTTCGAAGGCAGCGCAAACTTGACGTCCAGCTGGGAATAGTTCTGCTTCGCATAGTCGAGTCCCGAACTCGCGGCTTTCGTATTGGCGTCGATCACGGCCTGCTTTTTCTTTCCAAAAACATCCGCCAGTACCTGAGAGAAGATCTCAAAATTCAAACCCAAGAGGTAAATGGTTGCCCCCAAGGCCACGGTGTTCTGCATGATGGGATTTTTGTCGAAATTTCTTGCCAAGTCCGCGAGGGGCATGGGAAGAGCCTTCACCCCTTCCGGCACCAAGCTCTGGTTGAACTTCACTTCACCTTGTCAGAAAGTTTGTCCGTCCAGCAGGCGATCCACATGCAATCCGGCGAGTGAATGATTTTCCACTTTCCGCTAGGCGGCGAAGCAGATTCATCCATATTGAGAGTGATATCGTCCTCAAGGATCCGCGGCTTCCAGTGGCCTCGCATAGGGTGCTGGCCTCTCCCCATGAATAATCCCGGCGGCTCG
>JASHPQ010000187.1 GCA_030037995.1 Nitrososphaerales archaeon
TTTTCGGGACTCAACTCTCATGAAAGAGATAGTACTTTACGAGAAGTGGACGAGCTGACATGTCAGCTTCACCCCGGACTCGACCTTTCTAGCGAGATAGAGCTCGTTCGCGAGTTGAAGCTGGGAGATACTCTCCTCCTCAGAGACGATTCTTCGAGTCTCGCGGGCTTTGCAATCTGCCAAGCTGGTGCAAAAACCGAGGCAGGTCTAGGCAGATGTTACGTTAAATTTGGGGCAACATTAACGGGGGACGGGACGAAGAGTCACTTTGACAGACTCCTCTCGGCGTGCGAATCGTTTGCTGCGCGGCAGGGAGTTGAAGTTCTGGAAGCCGGGATGAACCTCGCACACGATCAGGCCTTCGACATCATGCTGAGGCATGAATTTCGGATAGCGTTCATCGGGGTCGCTATGCAAAAGCCAAACGAACCGGCTCACAACCGCGGAGGGACTTTCGTTATAGATGACTGGCGGTAGTGCTTCACAGAGCCGTGAGCTAGGCCCTGAAGCCGAGCGCGTGGTACGACGGGAATCATTTGCGGCAAACTGATCCGTAGAGTGGATCGAGCTATTTTAGGTATTCGCGGAAATTGGATAAAGCTTAGGAAGCCTGAACTACCCGCGTCCAGTTGACCCCCGCGCAGTCAACCCTGAGGTGCCTTCCAACTCCTCCGCAAGTAATACACTTTGGCGAGTACAGCTCCGCCTGCGACTCGAGTCTCCGCCCGATCGATCTAGTTTCCCGATCGATAAAATCGTCCAACTCTGTCTTGACTGTCTTCGCATTCTCCAGCTTTTGCCATTCAAGAAGCAATTTGCGCTTTCTTCTTTCGCGCTCTTCTTCTGTGATGGTACTTTGGGGTGGTAGCTTGGAGTCTTTGGAGTGAGACTCGGTCATTCTATGCCTTATTCCATTGATCTTGTCAAAATTGAATATTTATTTTATGGAGGGTCAATTCTATCTAGTCTTTAGGTGTGGCTTTTCGACGCCCGGAGAAACTACGTCGCTGGCGCTTTGGCACGGGCATCCTCGGAAGCAATTGAGACGGATCTTTTCGCGCTCGTCATCGCCACGAACACTAGCGCTATAACGAGCAGTACAGCGGAGATTTCAAAGGCAAAGCTCTCGCCGGAGAGGTACGCGGTCGCGAGAGTCGCAGAGAGCTTCCCGGTCAGATTTCCGATGAACAGGCTGTAGACGACTGCTGGCGGGATGACCGCTGTCGTCGCAGTCAAGGAAAGAGCGAGGCTCAGGATCATTCCGGTGTTTCTGAAGGTGTTCATTATTCCAGAGGCCACACCGTACTTGGCGGGTGGAGCTGAAGACATAATGGCACTGGTATTGGAAGGCCAGAAGAACGCGAGGCCCGTGCCGGAGATCGTTTCTATGGCTCCGATTTCCAGCAATGTGGTATTCGTAGTAAGTCTACTGAAGAGTACTAACGCGAAGATGGTTAGGGCAAGACCGAAGATCGATATTCTCCTGAAGCCAAATCGATCCGAAAGGATTCCGCCCACCGGACCGATCACTGCGGAAGCTACCGCGAAGGGAATGATGAGATACGAAGACGCCAGGGCGGTCAAGCCGTCGATCCCCTCCAGATAGAAAATCAAAAGAAAGTTAACGCTGAAAACGCCCAAGAACTGGAGCAGGGCGGCCGCGATAGAGAATGCAAACGTCCGGTTTTTGAAGAAATCAAAGTTTAGGATCGGATCCTTGCTGAACCGCGCCTCCCAGAGGACGAAGAGGGCGAAGATTACAGGAGATAGCCCGAGAGCAGTTATTGTGACCGGATCGTGCCAAGAATAGAGCAACCCCCAGGAGATGCCTAAAAGCAGCGACAGGAGACCAGCAGTGAAGGATACGGCGGCCGGAAGATCAAAGGATCCTCTTTGTCCTTGCGGCTTTATCGTCTTGAGGGTCCTGTAAGCCCAGGCAGTTGCGAAGATACCTATGGGCACGTTGATCAGGAAGATCAGGCGCCACGTTGTGTACGTGATTATGACCCCGCCCAAGATGATACCAAGCACCGAGCCGATGCCCCAAACGATAGACATCAGTCCAAACGCGCGTCCAGTTTCCCCGCGGGGGAAGGCCTCCGAGAGGATCGCGAAAGAGTTCGACGTGAGTAGAGCCGCCCCGAATCCCTGGATCACCCGAAAAGCGACCAGCGAGAGGCCATTCGGGGCGAACCCACAGAGAGCCGATCCGATCGTGAAGACCACGAACCCCACGTTATACATTAGCTTCCGGCCGTACATATCCGCGAGCCGTCCGAAGCTGAGCACCAGAGCGGTATTTACCAGAAGGTAAGCGATGATCACCCAGATCATGGTCACAAAGTTGGAATGAAGGTCCTCGGCCATAGGAAAGAGTGCGAGCAGTACTACCGTGCTGTCCACTGCGGACATCAAGGCTCCAATCGAGGTGACTGAGAGCGCCTTCCATTTGTACTCCAAATTCTATCGTGTCCCCTTTTTTCCTTCCTAAAAACCGTCTTTATATCGAAGCTCGGTGATTAATCTGAACATGCTTTCAGACTTTGAGACCGACTCTCGTTGAAAGATCATAGGAGATATTCACTTGATGTTACCGCATTGTCGTCATTACGGTGTTATTACAAACCGATACTCCGACAGAGTCTTTCCTCACGGGAATGTCGCCAAAAAAGCATTTTCGTTCAAAGAAGTTTTCAGCCAAACTTAACAAAATCATATGAGTTCTACGCAGCACTCAAATATATTAAAGCGGTATTTTCACGGAAAACGTATCACACTAGCTTGGCTTGCTTCTCTTTAGATCGTTCGCCCTCCCCCTTCTCGAGCATGCCGTCGAGCGTTTTCTTCTGTATCTGATTCGCGAGGCCGAGTTTCATCAGCATCTCCAGAGAGTTTAGAACCGCGGATCCGTGAAAGTGATTGTTGAAGTACCCGTAGACCCGCTTGACATCCTTCGATACCTTCTCTACTCGATCCACCCAAGGGCTCAGCTCCTCCGCCGAGTATTCGTAGTTATACCAAACTCTCTTTCCCTTCCCGTGCCACCTCACAAAAGCGTGATCGGCCGTCGTCGTGAGATCCACGGGGAGGAGCGGCTCATCGACGATCGTGGTTGAGACATGATATTTTCTCAGCAGAGAATACACGCTATCCAGATCTTCAAGCCACGAAAGGTGCCGGAACTCCACCGCAAACATGTACTCTCGCGGGAGTATCTCAAAGAAATTCTGGAGCTTGTCGACCTCCTCTCGGGAAAAGCTAGGCGGCAGCTGAATAAGAAAGGGCCCGAGTTTTTTCGAGTCCTTGAGGGGCGAAAGAAGATCGATGAACTTTACGAGATCCACCTCTACCCCTTGTTCCAGGTCCAGCTTCTTGTCGTGCGTGATCAACTTCGGAATCTTGGCCGAAAACTGAAAACTCGGTGGGGTGTTCCGGGCCCAGCCGATCACGAGCCCCCTGTTCGGATAGGCGTAAAATGTAGAATCGATCTCCGCCGTTGAAAAAATGCTGGAATAGTAGGAAAGCTTCGGAGTCTTAGAGTTGGGATAGAAGACTTTTTCCCATTCCTTGTAAGACCAGCCGGAAGTGCCTAATCGAATGCTATCCCTCGCTGATTCTTTTGAATCGCTCAAAGCCATCTAACAACCACTCATGCAGGCCAAACCAAAGGAGCAATGGGGATCAATCCCTTTCAGCTAAAAAACGATCTCGTTCTCCGAAAACAGTTCTTTTCGAAACAGTTAGCCAAATTCCGCTTAAGGCAAAAAGAAAAATCTTCTAGATCCAAAGTACCATGTGCCAAATTATTCGCTAGAGCGCTATATAGACGATGGATAATTAATAGTAAAGACATTAATCGTTTTTACGCTCTCAAACTCAAATCACAAGCTTATGACTCCTCTGAATCATTGCATTCGCTGCGGGCGAGAAATCAGCCGGTCTGAAATAGGCTACTTCCGCCTAAACGAACACACTGATCGATTCGACTTGCAGTGTATAACCTGCTTCGAGTTCGAAGAGCTCGGACAGAGTGAGTACGTCTAGATACGTACTAGTTTAGTGCGCGCGTACTATTTTCCGCCCTGGCTTTGAAATTTCTCAGATATTTCGTTCCGTTAGCCAGTAGTCTCGTCTAGAACTGGTTACCGCAATTCGGACAGAACTTCATCGACGCCTTGACGGTCGCTCCACACTTTGGACAAGTCTTTTCGTCCTGAGCCTGCGCCACCGGAGTTCCGCAGTTAGGGCAGAACTTTTGCCCTGGAGAGAGTGGCGTGCCGCACTGCGCGCAGAAAGTCTGTTTTGTTTGAGATTGCTGCGACTGCTGCGATTGTTGCTGTTGCTGCGGGGGCTGTTTCTGAGCCGGTGCCTGAGTTTGACTCGCTCCGCAGTTAGGACAGAACTGGTTCGCTGCGGGTATGAGCGCACCGCAGTTTATGCAGCTCTTCGTGGGTTGTTGTTGGCCACCCATCATTCCCTGCGCAAACTGACCGCCTACCGCGTATCCCAAGCCGACTCCGGCGCCGAGACCGACCCCCGCGGACGCCACTCCACCGCTAGGATTGCTCGCAGCTTCGGTCATGGCCTGACCTGCCTGGTACTGCATGTAGTTAACGCCGAGGACAGACATCTGTGATCTTGTGTCAATGGCCTTTTGCACCTCTTCGGGCAGACTGATGGTCAGACCGGACACTTTGTTGATCTCGACGCCGTACTGGCCGAAATTGTCGGGGGCGGTCGCGAGAATCACCTGCTCCAAGTTCGTGAGATTGCCGGCGAGGTCGGTCACTTTCATTCCCTGGGCCTTCATCTTTCCCAGCGCATTGTAGACAAGGATAAGCATCTGCTCCCGGAGTCTCGACTCTACGTCCGCGGAAGTCTCTGCGCTGAACGTCCCCACGAATTGGTTTATGAAATTCTCAGGGCCCGATACGCGCCACCTGTACTCCCCAAAGACGCGCAGATTCACGATTCCAAAAGCGACGTCTGTAAACTGGTACGGCTGGGTGGATCCGAACTTGCCGTCCATGAAACGTTTCTGCAGGTAATAGACTTCGGCCTGTTGCTGGACACCCGTGAAGAACTTTAGGAGGCTGCCGACCACAGGGGCATTGAAGTCGGTTAGGGCGTACCTGTTGGGTTGATCAAAGTACGTGAGGACTTTTCCGTCCCTATAAAAGACCGCGATCTCGTCCTCCCTCACGACGATGTTGTCGTTCAATCTGATCAGGCGCGGCACCTTCCACATTACGTTATTCACTTTCTGGGCGTCGTCCCAAGCAATCGTAGTGGAACCAAGGACGCTTCCGCCCGAGCCCGGGTTTGCCGTGTTAGTAGTATCGCCGCTTTTCTTTCCAAATACCATTTACTTTTTCACCGTAACCATAATTTTGATTTCATTTCTGTGGCGCTTGGAGAATGTTCTCCACCGCTTCGATCCTCTGGGACCACTTTATCTTAAAGTCTGAGAGCAGACCCTGCAAACGCTGAAGTTGCGGTTGCACAGATGCAGTGTTCGTTGGATCATACGCGAGATTGGGGGGCATCGTATTGTTGAGGAGAGCCATCCCGGCATTGACAAAGTCGTAATCGTATTCGTACAACTTGTTCAACCGCGCATCGTCAAATGAGAAAGTTGCCGCAAAACCCGAGTACCCCTGCTGGGAGTGCCTTATCTCTCCGCTGAACTGTTGAAACTGGGAGATCAAAGAACCAACCGTAGAGAGGTTGTTGAAATCGGCGGCGAGCACCATCTGCTTTCTAATGCCTTCAAGATTAGCCTTCGCAAGGTCGATCTTGTCGGAGATTTGATTTCTCAGCAAATCATCGGAGACCCGGATGTCTTCCTTCGACCTGTATCCACGCAATCCAGGAATCATCAATTGCAGTTTCTTTAGCGTTCCCCGACCCTGGTCCACCTGCTGGCGGATATCCGGGTTGTCACTGGTGCTGCTATTGCCGTCATCCTGATCTGGAGGAGGCGGCGGTGGTGGAGTTGCAGGTTGCGACGAAGACATTACCAAAACCTACCTTCTAACTGAAAAATGATACAGAAATATTGTATATACTTATTCAATCGAATTACCGTAAAATAGAGATGGAGCGAAGAAGGGAATAGATGTATTCTTTACGCAATCCTCCGGTTCTGGAGCAAACAGCGCGCTCTGCCTTTTTTTCGCGGGGAAGGGGATTAGATCTTGGCTGCGCGGAAAAGACTATTCGCAAGTCTCGAAAACGACAGCGAGAGAATCGATAAACCAAGAACTGTTAAGAAAGCGAACTGGAGTGCTGCGAATTGGAACGCCAGCGGGACAAGAAACAGAATAAGGGAAAGACTCCAAAGTTGGCTGGAATCCCGAACGATGAAGGAAGATGCACTTGCCGAAGTAATCCAGAAAACGCCGCTTTGAAACCTCACGTTTCGCCTCTGGATCGCCTCTTTGAGATTGTCAATGTATCTCCGGACCCCGGCGGTTCTGATTCTTAACATCGGTCGAATTTCACCCTGTCTTCTGAAGGTCTTTTCACCTTTTCGGCGCTCAAGCCGAAAAAGGATCGCAGAAAACTTTTCCCGGAGCAAATTCTATTTGGTACAAGATTGCAGCTAAACTAATGGCTTGCATCTTTTTCAGAGGTTGAAACTGAACCTCAAAGCTGAAGGTATGTTCTCGATCGTTTCTGCGAGTGGCACAAGAGAAATGTCCTTGAAGGGTGGAGTAAAATCCTTGAATCCCGACCCCGTCAGTATTGCCAGCACTTTTTCGTCCTTCTGAATTCTTCCCATTGCAATGGATTTTGCAACTCCTGCAAGCGCTGTGGCAGACGACACCTCAGTAAACACGCCGTCCAAAGAGGCAATCTCCTTCTGGGTTTTCAGAATCTCTGCGTCAGACACTGCGACCCCGAATCCGCCAGAGTCCCTTACAGCGATCAGGGAATGTTCTGCTCCAAAGTTCACTCTTAGTGCCCCAGCTACCGTCTCTGACCTATCCGTTGGAGGAACTGTTTTGGAGCCGGATTCAATGGCCGCAACGGTAGGGCTCGCATTCAGTCCCTGGGCGACGACTAGCTTGGGAATGCGATCGATTGCTGCCGCAGTTTTTAGCTCTTGGAATCCCTTGTATATTCCGTAAAGGAGATCTCCTCCAGCCGTGGGAACAAAGACATACTCGGGAAGCTCGGTATCCGAGCAGTCTGACGCGATCTCGTACGCCACGGTCTTGAGTCCGTCAATTAGCAGCGGGTTGTATGGTGCCCAGACGAAGTGATTCAACCAGCACGGAAGAGTAGACTGCACAGTTTCAAGAGCTTTCGCTAAGCTTTCCTGGCTTTGGAAGACGTCTCTGACTCTCAGGATTTTTGGACCGTACATGGCTATCTGTCCTAGCTTAGAGGGCGTCGAATCCTCCCTTACAAGCACGAGGCAATCCAACCCGGCCCTCGCAGTGTAAGCGGAGATCGCGGCTGCCGCGTTCCCGGACGACGCCGTAAAGGCTCCTGTCTTCCCCCAGCTGCGCGCGAGGGAAATCCCGAGGGACGCTGCCCGGTCCTTAAACGACCCAGTTGGGTTCTGACCCTCAACCTTACACCAGAGATTGACTGTCCTTACTGAGCTTCCGAACCTTTTCGCGTTGATCAGAGGAGTGCCTCCTTCTCCCATGGAAACGATGTCGGCATCCCTGACTGGCGGCATCATGTCCCTGTACTGCCAAATCGAACGCCCCAGCTGAGGCAGGTCAAAGCTTTTTCCTTTCAGGTCGTATCTGGCGCTGAGTATACCGGTGCACTTCAAGCATCTGGAGTGAGTATCCGCCGAATACTCGGTGCCACAGGATATACATCGCAGCGAAAGAAACCGACTCTTCATTGATTCGGCGATTAAGGCAAACTACACCTCAAAGGATGTAAGATCCTCCCGGCCACTAGACGTTACCGCAGGAGGTTAGCCGATACTATCAGATAATGATGTTTACGACAAAGGTCAGCAGATAGGCCGGCAGTATCGTGTACACCCATTCGTGGTGCCAGACGACATCCTTTCTGATCTTTGGCCAGTACTTGTCGCCGATAAAATCAATTGCCAGGGTAGCTGCGACGAGCACTACCATGTAGGCAAGCTTGAACCATAGGTACGCCCAGATTGGCTGCACGTACCCAAGAAAGTAAAGGCCGACAAACATGCCGTATAGAGTGGGAACAACGAAATAGATGCAATTATGATGTATCCGGTACCCTTTGATGTAGAATGGCTTTGCAAAACCTCTTTTGAACGCGGCCGTACCCAGCTTATCGACCACAAAGGTCGAGATCATCATGATCGCCAGGCCAACAAGAACCGTCAAGGCGGCCATGTGAGGATCGTGAATCTTCGGAGGAACTGCGACTCCGAACTTGAGACTCATGGGAGTATCAACCAAAACCTATCCTATTTTTGCTTACCGGTGTTAGTTATAGCAACGCTATGAGACTTGCAGTTCTTTTAAATTCTTCATTTTTGAGCCTTATAGGCGCTGAAATCAGGACTACGCCTTCGCATACACATTCGTCAGGGATCTAAAGCCAAGCTTCGTGTAGAACCTCTTGGCTATCTCGTTTTGGCTCGGGAATTCTGCAGTAATGAGCTCCGCGCCCTTCTTTTTCAGCATCTCACTCATTGTGGAAAGCAAATCCCTGCCGAGACTGCCCCGTCTGTATTCGGGCAGTATGTAAAATTCGTCAATTGCTCCTTCTTTGCGCGGTTCGTAGAATGTCCGGTCCTTGATGTCGGCTTTAACTATCCCCACAACTTTTGAACCGACCAAGGCAACCAAGACCAGAGAATCACTGCTGGAAGTAGCTCTTTCGACCACTTTTCGAGCTTCTTCGTCGAGGCTCGCGGTCGTTTTCAACAGCGGATCAAACTCTCCGTTGAGGCGCTTTAGCCGGGCGATTAACTCTGAGGCTTTGGCGGTTTCATCCTTCTTTATCTCGCGAATGAGAATCTCCGATTTTGACGAGTAGTCCACTTGTTGTAGATTTCTAGGTGCTTCCGACTCGTTGCTTGCAGACGTTTTTGTATTTCTCTTAGGCATATGTCGCCGATCTAACTCCTTTTTCTCTGCTTGGAAGCTTTTGTAACCGGCTCAATCAAATTAGATTTTTGCAATGAGTCTATCATCTTTTGGGTCTTTTGTATTATCTCCTGTGCCCTGTGGCGAGCTTGCTCCCTAGAGAGCTTGATCCTTGAGATGCCTAGCTTTACGCAAGACTCTCCGACAGCAGAAGCCACCAGTGGATAGATTTCCCAGTCCATCATGGTGGGGAGGATATGCTCATCTGTAAGTGACCTATTTCTCTCGGCATAACCCGCCAGCTCCTTAGCGGCTTCGATGATCACCTCGTCGGGGATTGCTTTTGACCTCACGTCCAGTACTCCCCTGATTATGGATGGAAAAATCAGACTGTTGTTAACCTGGTTCGGAAAGTCCGACCTCCCCGTTGCCACGATACGCACCCCAGCCTCCTTTGCTTCCTTCGGCCAGATCTCCGGGACCGGATTGGAAAGGGCGAAGAGAATGGCATCCTTGTTCATTCTTGTCAGAGTGCTTTTAGAAAGAGTGTGCGGGCCGGGCTTGGACGCTGCGATCAACGCATCCGCGCCTCTGGCGGCCTCGTCGATATCTCCCTGCCTCCTCTCCGAGTTCGTAATCAAAGCTAATTCGTACTTCCATTTGTTTTGCAACAACATTCTGTCCATGTCCTCCCGCTCGGGATGCAGAATTCCCTTAGAGTCTACGAGTATAATATTTCCGGGCTTTGCGCCTGCAGAAATCAAAAGTCTCGCGGCTGCGATGTTGGCAGCCCCGGCTCCCATGAGTACGATCTTTGCATCGTTCAATTTTCTATTGGTCAAGATCAACGAGTTGTAAAGGCCCGCGAGGATCACCCCGGCGGTTCCTTGCTGGTCATCGTGCCAGACAGGAATGTGCAGCCTCGTTTTCAGTTCGTCGAGAATCTGGAAGCACTTTGGAGAGGCAATGTCCTCCAGATGGATCGCGCCAAAAGCCGGTTCTATGGTGGCGCCGAATTCAATCATCTTCTCAGGTTCGTGCGCGCTGATAGGAACCGGAATAGCGTCCACGCCGCCCAAGTACTTGTAGATCAGGGCTTTGCCCTCCATTACAGGGAGACTTCCTTCAGGGCCGATATCACCCAGTCCCAGCACACGGGAACCGTCGGTTAGAATGCAAAGCATGTTCCATCTGTTTGTGTATTCAAAAGACAAACTCGGGTCCTTTGCCACAGCTAAGCTAACTGCCGCAACTCCCGGTGTATACCAGACAGAAAAATCGTCAAGACTGGTCACCGGCACTTTGGGAATCGTCTGCATTTTTCCCTGATAGTAGCGGGAGTACTCAAGTGCGAGTTTGGACGCATCCACGGCTTTCTTGATTTGGGGCATTTTAACTCTCAATTTTTTTCTTAGGAAAAACGGAAGCAGGTTGGAAGATATCTGAATCTCTTAACTTCTCGGCCTTTTCAGAAACTCTATACGGGCAAATAATTTTGTTATTTAACAAGTATCATTTTTCAGTCAATTGTCGAATGCCAGACTCGAGTCTGAAATCCGCGTCTAACCAAATCATTCGGGAGAAATATGAACCTCAATCAATTGGCACTCCCCATTTTTCTGCATAAAATCATTATAAGTATAAACCCTCCATAGTGTGTTACAGAAGGCATTGAATTTTGGTCTCATTCAGATTCAAAAAGGGAGATTTGGTGATAATAGATGACGGCGGAACTCCGATTGAATTTGAAATCATTGCGCCGCTACAAACTGGCAAAGTGCGGCGCGCTGCTGGGGAGCTTTTCTACGACGCAAAGGAAGTCGTCTCCGGGGAAAAGCGAACCATTTCCGAAGACGATATTTTGAGGCTGGCGACTCCGGTGGACAACTCGGCCCAGCTCTTCAGGAAGAAAGATAACTAGGATTCAAACCGGGGGAAAAAGTTGCCTGGAGTCCTGGGGAATCCAGATATTCGCCTCTCCCATGCCTATCTCCTGTACGATTCCCGGTGTGGGCCCTGTACCCGCTTCATGAGGATTGCAAAAGTGCTGGATCTTCAGGGAAAGCTTATTCCAGTCTCGATTCACGGAAAACAAGCGGAAGGTCTGGTGAGAGGGTCTCTATCTTCAAGGAGGTTGAAGAGCTCCTTCCACATTGTGGAAGTGTCGAACTCTGGTGCCGAAATTTATAGTGCGGGAGACGGGTTGGTTCGGCTTACCCGTTACGCCCCCGCCGGTAAACTCACTTTTGCCGTCGTTTCGCGGATCAAGCTTTTCCGACAGGTTCTGAGGTGGTCGTACTATCAAGTTTCTAGATTGAGAACCGCGTCAAAATCCTGTTCGATGCCGGGAACCGATTCAGCTTGACGGTAGGAAACCGGTCTATCCGTACGGCGACTGCGTTTGCTTCTCTGAATTCGTTGGAAGCGTCCTCCTAAGGACTATTTCAAATCGCCACTCGTTGTTCGCTTCATCGCTGGGGCTCTCTTCGGCCTGTTTTTCCGAAAGCACTTCTCCAGATTTCATTTGCCGACCATGGTCTCCGGCTGAAGGGGCACCTTTCGGCGGCAGCTTCCGGAAAGTTTCAATCTCCGTCTTTGCTGCAATTAACGCACTGGGCACTCTAAGATCGATAAACTTTGGAGCGCCATCCATGAATCGGCCGAGATCCACGGCCAGACGTTTATCTTGGGTTTTGATCTTTATCCAGTAAATGATCTCTTTACCCTTCAGGTCCGGGGTAGGCATCGTTCTCGTTTCGAACTTTTCCGCCTCAAACTCGAAGTTATTCAACTTGACCCATACCATTCGCTAATTTCACGCTCTGATTGTGTTGAGGAAGCGGAGCCCGCGGGGGACAATGTGCAAAAAAGGCGCTATAATGTCTTTTTCCATCCGCAGTGTCATCCTTGAAGCGAAGCAGAGGGATGAATCGGAAAGAACAGAATAAAAAATGCTATTGCTGCGCCAAGCCATACCGCTGCGAGTATTCTCTGGAGGTTGACCGAATCCGGAGAAATGTAAGTGATGACCATAGGAATCCCCAGGGCGAGGGCAGGATCGGTGTTCACGAAGTAAAACGAATACACGACCCGATCGTAAATAGCGGATAGTACCAAATTCGGTCCGTAGGTTCCGATGATCAAAGTCGCGATAAGCGCATCTAAGTGAGTTGCAGCCTTTCTGATCGCCTTGAATATGATCACGGGAACGATGATCCAGAAAGACAACCAGATAACCAAGTTTCCGATGCCGAGCCAATCTATCGGGTGCTCGTAGACCGTACTGATTACGGTGCCATTGCTCGATTTGGTAGTGATCGTCACCGTAGTCACGTAGTACGGAGCGGGATTTACGTCAAGAGGCAGTACCCAATACCATGCGAGATGCTGCCATGGATCAGCATAGTCGGAATTAGTCATTTTTAGGGCGGTGTGGTAGCTATAATAGTATTCAAAATTCTGCCAAAAGTAGTTGACGAAATCATAGCCAGAAAGGGACGTCGACTGTGTGGTTGTCGTCGTTCCGTTCTGTTGATAGACAACCGTGCTTACCGTGGACAGCGTGCCCTCGGCCGGGTGGTAGAGCTGGTCGTAGGCAGTCAGTGGGATTCCGACTACGGCTATCAAGATAATGCAAAATACGATTAACGTTTTTAATGAGCTTGACGAAACCAGTTTCTGCCAAGGTACGCTTCGCGTCGCCCAAACGTGGTAGAGGAAAAGGGCGACGAGGAAATAGGTTCCCCACTCCTTGCTGATCACTGACAGCCCCAGCGCTGCCGCTGCCACATAGTAGTGCTTCTTGAAGTAGGCGAGAAATCCTAACAGCGCAAAGAGTATGGGCGGCCCTTCGAGCAAGGCTAGAGACGTGTGGATAAAAAAAAGCGTCTCAAAACCCAGGAAGCTCGCTGCGAGTAGAGCCTTCTCTCTGGAAAAGAAAAGAAGTGCCAGCTCGTACAATACGCCGACGGCTGCCGTGCCTATCAGGACGTAGAAAATCCTCCAGCCGAAGAAGTCATTTCCGAAAAGGTAGATCCCCAAGGCGGCCCAGATTTTGCCAAAGAAGGGGTGTTCGAGGTTGCTCGCCGTGAGATTCAAAAGATCCTGAGCGGCAGGAACGTAGTAAGACTCGTCGAACACGTACTGCGGAGAAGGACTGTTCTGATTTGGAAACGACATGGCAAAGAGGTGCAGAGCGAGAAGGATCAAGAGAAGGTGGCCAATGTTGAAACTCTCAAGCAGTCTCATGAGGGCGCCGATGGGGCCGCTTCGAACCTTTTCGGAAGGGGTGGCTGGGGGTGCGTGGAGGTTCATCTCCGGGGGAGTTTCCGGAGGGCCAGCTGGAGGACTGGGAACCTCGTCTGGCTCGCCTGAATCGATCAATGTGGTTCGTTCTCAGATCTTCGTAAGTTTCTTTGAGAAACAGAGTATCCCTAAAATTACGCCTAAGTAAATCTGTCGCAACAACGCAAACGCTTGGGGAACGCTCGGAACGGTGTTGTTGGGCTGGAAGGCAAACCAGAAGAGTATGATCCCAATATCTGAGAGCTCGAAGAGGTAGAAAAGCGAAAGGGGAATCATTGGAACCAGGGCAAACAACGGAAGGAGATCCAAATTCATCTGGGGCGTCGCGATGTAGGAGAAGAGTATGAAGGAACCTAGGACCAAGAAGGATCTGACCAGCAGGGGCTTTCCCCTGAAGAAGATGTAAATGCACAGGGCGGAGGATGCGATCAGAGCATAGCTGATTAACTTGGCTACTTCCCAAGCGCTTTGGTTATTAAAAATCCACACAAGGAAGCTGTCCTCCAGCCCCCAGTTTTTCAGAAAAGTGTAGCCCGCAAGCCAAGTGTTGAAATTCAAAATCATAAACGGAACATTGAGAGCGGCCACCACCGCTCCTATGATGATGGAATACGAGATTCTCTCTCGTTGCGTTCGAATCTCCTGCCAAAAGAGCGGGACTAAAAGGACGGGAGACAACTTGGTGGCGACGGCCAATCCGAGGAACCCGGCGCTGAGCTTCGACTGTTTTCTCGCCAAGAAGAAGTACAAGGACATCACCACGAAAAGCGTCTGAACGATGTCAAAGTTGTAGGCTCCATAGAAGAGCAGCGAGGGCGTGAACACCGAGTAAAGGAGCTGCCTGTTCCTGTTGAGGCCGAGATAGCCGATGAATTGGTAGACAAAATGGGACATGAAAAGGGCGATGAGAAGGAGGATCCCAAACTCGACGATTGAAAATATGTACACATTACCTCCGCTAGTCCAGCCTCCGAGCCATAGAATCAGCCCACAGATCGGCGGGTACTCGAACATGTAAGTAACGTATGGAATCCCGACTACCACCTCTCGCAGGCCTGCTGGGGTGGTTCTACCCCAGAAGGAGCCGAGAAAGTCACTGTAAAACTCTGGAGAGTTGTTAATGGGAAAGTGAATCAGGATGCTGACAAGAAAGAATACCCCGGTCGCGAGCATGAGCGAAGTATACTGTGGATCGTTCAGCAAGTCCTTGAGCCGGGCCGGAATCCAGCCGGTGTTCGTGCTTTCGAATTCGCTTCGCATTTCAAAAAATGATCTCTCATTCGGGGGAGAAGTTCGGGACTTTGCCTTCTTCTCTTCCCAGCCGACACTTTCTCAAAGCGATTCCATCTATGCCATATTAAATTCTAAAGCACAGAACAGCGGGGTAGCACAAAAACCCTCTGAAGAGTCTGCAGCGCGCGTCATTAGGCAAATCTTCAGTGGTTCTGCAATAAAGGATTGTGATTTTGGTTGACACTACTAGGCAAATCTACTCATTGAATAGTTGAATGACTGATCTGAATCTTGCGGTGTGCCGTTCAAAGTGCATACGAGCTAAATTCCTGAATGTCGCTCAGTCAGGGCATTATCGCCGAATTTTCAGTTATAAAATCAAAAGATCGGCCATCCTCTGCCAAGGAACCCCGACTGTTTGGTGCCACACATGGTCTGACAGAGACTAGCTGACAAAGAGCAGGAACTGGACGATTGATCCCACAGTCAATCCAAGAAGCAGGTAAAAAGTAAGAGTCTCCGTGAACTTACTAGATTTGCTCAATCCCATGTAGTCGCCCAGCTTTGGCTTGAGATTCCGGTATAGGAGAGGCCCCGCAATGAAGCCTCCGATCGCACCCCCCAAGTGTGCGACGTAGTTCACATTGGCCTCCAGAAAGCTACTGCTTAGAAAAATCGCGAGAAAGAAGATGAGTGTCGTGACTTCTATTTTGTTTTCCTTCGCCCACGAGTACGAGAAAAGAGCAGCGATCAACCCGAAGATCCCTCCCGAAGCACCCGCACTTGAATACTGTGGACCTTGAAGTAACGTCAAAAGGTTCCCCAGAATGGCCGTGCTGAAGAAAACTAGAAAGTATCTGGTCATGTTGAAAGCCTCGTCCCCCAACAGCTCGAAGATGAGAACCGCGACTGCATTGAATCCGGCGTCCAGGGGGGAATCGGTCACGAAGATCGAGGTAAACAACTGATAGTACTGGTGTAGATAGACCACGATTCCGTTGGTCTGCGCGAGAAGATCAGTCGCGGTGGCGGGACAAAACGATGGTATGGATTTCGGGCAAACTGAAAAAAGGTCCCCGACGAGACCGATAAAATAGCCGAGGACGATTAATCCGGCTAAGACCCAGCCGGGTCGCAGGTTTCGCAAGCGCAAAAATCGATCATTTTCCAAAGAAGAACAACCGGAACCTTGAATCCAGAGGACAGAGCAAATTTTCTAACGATAAAAAGCAGGAGATTTCGGAAAGGCTATTTCTGCCTTATCCTGCAGCTACTGCTGCGCCTGCTTCTTGGGCTTGCTCGTGAAAGGAGTTTCGGCAAGCAGCTCCAGTATGGAATCTCCCAGATTAGACGTTCCAACAGGATCGGTAGAAACGAGTAACACGTGATCTTGGTCGAGATTGAAAGTATAGATGTGAACGAGCTCTCGTTTATCTAAGATGTAGCGCCTCCTCCCGAGATACTTGTTCCAGTCGTTACCCGACCTGTGCATGATTGTCCATTGGAGATAGAGCTGTTCAGCCTTGGATGCCGGCTCCAGAGATTTGGTTTCCGATCTCATACCGCCCTTGATCATCTTGCCGTCCGGGCCGATGATGGCGGCAAACCTGACCGAGGGATTTTCCCTCAGTACGTCCTCAATGTTGGGCATCCAAACCAAAAAAGCCATTTTTGGGGTATAAAAAATTGCCACAGAGCTCCTGACATCCCATGAGTTTGTGAGTTTTTTGCGCACAGACTTTTTCATGTTTTTCGACGCGATTTGCAATTTCTACATAGCCTCAGTACTCTGTAGACGGAAACCTTCTCTGTCATCCCAACCGTGCGATGAGTCCTCCCAAATTGCAAAGACCGATAGTGCACTTCTCATGGACATTTTCTTTTCCGGAGATTCAACTGCCTCAATGATCTTAAAGATAAGAAGAGCTCGATCCCAAAAAAGAGATTCGGAAACCAAGGAATGCTCTAAAAATGCAGTTCGAAATATTTTGCACGAAAAGTAGAAATGTCTTCGGACCGGGATTGAAGACACTATCAAGACCTCTTGGAGTGTTGTCTATAGGGCCTCTAGGAGGCCTTTCACGTGGGAGCTTGCTTTAGTAATTGGATCAAGGCCCTCTCGGAGCTAACGTAAGCGCGGGCGAGCCATAGTAATTTGATGGATCCATTGAACTTCCCTTGGTTATTGTTTGCGAAGCGCGCGCGACTGATTTTTAGGATCTCTTTTGACTGAATCTTTTTCTGTCGTAGATTTTAGAGTGGAAAAAGAGAAATCGGTCCTGCAGAAGGAGAAAGCCGTCGCGAGTCCTTGTGCGAAAAAAGTTAGTTTATACGAGGACGATACTTAACGTTCAGAATCTTCTTTTGCATCTTCCCGGTCTACCCGTCTGTGGACAAACAGCATTGACCCGACAGCGATGATCACGGCGCTTATTGAGAGAATTCCTAGAGTTGAAAAATCCGTACTGGCTTTCGCCGCCAGAGGGTGAGACTGGGAGGAAACGAATTCTGTAGGAGCCGTGGTTGAGGACTGCGAGCTCGTAGTAGCCAAGATGGTTGTCGCGACGGCAGAAACCGTGGAGACTGTAGTGACCACAGAGCTCACTGTGGTATTTGTCTCGGATTCGGCAACAACCGCCGTGGTGTTCGTCCTTTCGGCGGTCGATGATGAGGAGACAGAAGACGAGGATGACGAGGGGAGAACACTGCTACTTTCGGTCATCGTAAAGGTTGGCACGGGGGAATTGCTCGACCCAGACACCGATGTCGAGATCTTGGTTACGTTGGGAGCAGCTGACTGAGATACAGGCGCGACGGTTGAACTAGTAGGAGTTGACGACGAAACCGAGGAAACCGAAGCTTCCCCAGCAAAACCAGCTGCCGAAGTACTCAAGCTGTTTAGAGTAGTGCCGGTGCTAGAAGAGCTTACTGAGGGGATCTCACTTTTTTGCAGAAATAGCGGGGATGCCCGAGAAGGCCCCACGAATCCTGGCCATGAGAGCAGTCCAAGGACAATCAGGGCGCACACTACACCCAGAATGCCGTTCAGGACCGGCCTGTTAGGAAGCCTCAATTGTTACTGCCTCACCCGGACCATAAAGGGTTGAGCTGGCACCTTCATAGTTCTAGTCATCAGAACACCTGTTTTGAGTGTGGCCTCAGAATGGCCTCCTCTTCCAAGTTCTGTACGCTTCGTACCAAGCAAAGACCGAAGCAAAGACTCCAAAGGCGATGGCAAAGAAGTTTACGCTCTGCTGAAAAACCAGGATGTATCCAATCAGGAGTGTTGTAAAAAAGACAGCGTAAAAGATGAACCGCGGAACCAACAGACGGCCTACCTGAGTGAAAGCCTGCAGGACGTTCACATTGGCATTTTTCACTATGGTGTATTCTCCGTACTGGTCTTTCTCAATGAATCCAAGACGGGTCAACTTGTCCAGGTGATGGTAGGCAACACTAGGACTGGACAGGCCCAGAGCTCGCTGGAGCTCGCGAACTCCCACTGCTTTTGGACTCTTCAGTATGAAGAGATACGCGCGGAGGGTACGCCCTCTCAGCTCCGAGTCTGGATCCTGACCGGCAGGCGGGACTGCTGGCCTCTCCGGACTCTTCGGTTTCTTAGAACCTGCGCGCGACGAGTCATCCGGAGAAGGAGGGGATTCCGTGTCTTTCAAACTTTGCTCGCGATTCTCACGTTGTTGCGAAGCTTTAGGCGCGACTATTACCGATCTGATAATATTATGAGTTTAGTATTTGCGAGATGAATTTCAAATCTGCTAAAGCCGTGCAAAGCATAAATAGCAAAAGACGATTCGGTTGTATCACGAATCCTTCAAAATGGCAAGAGACAGAGCCATAGGTAGTGCCCTTGTAGTGGGCGCGATAGTAGGTGTTTTTGTTTACGGCTTTCTCCTCTTTGGATTGGGGAGGACGGTCGCGGTGTACACGCTCGAAGTTACCGCGTTCGTTGCCGTAATCGCGATCCTCGCGATTCTTGGATGGATCGGGTACGTAATGGCGACGACTCCTCCGCCGGTCCCACTGGAGCCCGAGCCTGCGCCCGCCGCGGCCGCGACTCCTGAGGGATCCTCTAGTACTCCCGAGAAAAAATCATGAGCGATTTTTCTCTATCTCTCTTTATGCGTCCGGACTGTTGCTGTTAAGTTCTTCCCGATTCCTTCTGTGAATTTTTTATACCGCGTTCACAGCTTTTTGCAGGTGCCGGCGCAGACTGGAAAGCTTTTGGCTCGTTGTATTTGGATTGACGCACTTACTCCGAAGCAGGCACTTTTCGCGAGTGCAATGGTTGAAGGTGCTACCTCAGAATTTGAGATCAATGTTACAACGAGAGACTACTCCGAGCTGAACAAATTTCTCTCGCGACTCGGTCTAAAGTCCACTTCGATCGGCAAGCACGGCGGCGGAGATCTTCTGGAAAAACTGAAGGCGAGCGTCTCCAGAGAAAGTGAACTAATTTCTTTTGCAAAGGAACGCGATTTTGAATATTCTTTTTCCTTCATCTCACCAGAGGCGGCGCGCGTCAGTTTTGGGCTGGGGCTACCTCACTTTATATGCAGCGATTCACCTCACGCGCAAGCTCCCGCCAGACTCGCGGTTCCCCTATCGACGCTTCTGTTCTCGCCGTTTCCCATTTCACCGAAGAAGTGGACTCAGTATGGTTTGCGAGGAAAGCAGATTTTGAAGTATCATGCGTTAGATCCGTGGGCCTGGCTCCGAAACTCCAAGTTTCGGCCGTCCGCCAAGATCTCTGGCAGGGTGCTGATTCGGCTGGAAGAGTGGTTTGCCTCATATTTCAAACAGGGTCACGGCGTGTCTTCGGTTCTAAACAAGCTGTTAGATGGCATTCATGAGGTGAGCGATTTTGAGGTGACTCTTGTCCCACGCTACGACGACCAAAGGGAATGGGCAAGAAAGGAGTTTTCCGAAAGAGCGACGGTTCCGGCGGGTGCCATTGATGGAGTCGAGGAGATAAGTCGGACAGATCTTTTGATTGGTGGTGGCGCCACCATGACGCAGGAAGCTGCGTTGTTGGGAGTGCCAAACATCTCGTATTTCCCTTCTACGGGACTGGATGTTTTCAAGCAATACTACTTCCCGAAGGAATTATCCGTGAAAGCCTCCACCCCTGCGGGTTTGCTCAGAGAGACGTTCAGACTTCTGAAAAGCATCGATCACGAAAAAAAATCCTTTATTCAACGGGCAAAAAGCGAGACCTCTACCTTTGAGGATCCCGTGAAATTCATTTACACGAGGCTCTCAGAATTCCAGCTGAGATCGTAACGAGCTATTCCGCTTGGGGGAAATAAAAGCTGAATCCCGTAGATTATATTTTTTCCCTTTTCGCTCTCCTCTCTCTTGCCGGCTCTCTGACAATCTTATTGTACCTTTTCGTTACGGAAAGAGAAGCCCCCAGATTCAATTATTATCCTGAGAAGCGACTGGAAAACAAAATCAGCAGACCGAAAATCTCGGTCGTGGTCACTGCGAGAAACGAGGAACAGACGATCGGAACTTGCCTCGACTCTCTGGCAAGTCAGACGTATGGGAATATGGAGATCATCGTTGTCGATGATTCTTCGACGGATCGCACGGCAGAGATAGTCGCCAGGTCCCTCGTCAGCAATCCAAAGCTTCGGCTCGTCAAGGCGGGAGCAAAACCGGACGGATGGGTCGGCAAGAGCTGGCCGTGCTGGAGGGGTTACGAGGAAGCTCTCAATAGCGATTATCTGCTCTTCGTGGACGCGGATTCTACCTTTGACCGAACAGTGATAGAGCTATCAGTACTATATTCCGAAGAGAATTCAATCGACGCTTTTTCGCTATCTCCGCGCGTGAAGCTTCACACCATCTGGGCGAACGCGGTCCTCCCACTAATCTCCGGAGCGATCAATCTACTGTATCCGATGAGGCAAGTAAACGACAGGAAGAACGAGAGGGCGTACGTTTTCGGAACCTACGTGCTAGTGCGGAAAAACGTGTACGAAAGAGTGGGAGGTCACATGAAGGTCAGAGATCAGCTCGTAGAGGATGCGGCTCTCGCTCGACTAATCAAGTCTGCCGGCTATAATCTTCGAATTGAGAGGGGGCCGGATCTGCTGACGACGCAGTGGGAGAGCGATCTCAGGGCGATCTTCCACGGTCTGGAACGAATTGCGTCTTCCTCAATCAAGACCTACGGGTTGCTGGCAATTCTAAATGCGGTCTTGCTCTTCTTTCTGATTATTTACCCAGTGATCTTTATTCTTTCCGTAACCTTGTTCCATGCATTCTCGACCACCTTTTTGGTGGGCACGGTTGCTTGCGTCCTGAACGTACTCGTCTTCCTTTCTCTAAGTGCTAACGAGCTGTATGGGATCTCTGGAAAAAGGGGCCCCGGAATTTTACTTTACGTTCTTGGAGGCATTATATTCATAGTTGCCATCGTAACAACTTCGATCAAAGTCGCGAAGGGAAAAAACCTATACTGGAAGGGCCAGGGATACAAGCAGGCTGTTGAGAGACCGCTCAAAACCTAATGGTGACGGACCGCATTGGAATTGCTCTTAAGCAACTCGCGAGCTGTTTGAGCTAAAATGGTGGGCAGAAGAATCCCTGTTACAGATACTGATCTTACGGCCGGTGAGTGCGAAATAGTCTTGAAGGCTCTGGGTTCGTACCAGGTTCACCTGTACGACCAAATGAAGGAAACTCCTTTGGATATTTCTTCATCGCTCAAGGTAGAATCGGACTTGGCCACGAGCGCGATCAAAAAAATCCACCGTGTGTTGGAAGATTTGAGTAAACGGAAGACTTGATCTTGCTTGTATTTTAGAGGGGTGATCACTCGTTTTGCCTAGGTGGCCTCGCTGCCTCCGGCTTTTTCTCTTCGTCGGCTTCCAGTTTTCCCACATTCCTGAAATAGAAGTTTTGAGCATACTCAATAACCATCCTGCTGGAGCTGAATCGGGGTGTCAGGGTCGACATTGACCGCTTCATCCTCTCGATCCATTTGGAAGAGAGACCATTAGTTCTCTCATAAAACTCCGGGATGACGTGATTTTGAAGTAAATCGTAGAGCGACTCAGCATCTTGCCGGTCTTGCAGCGCGTGACTTGATTCGGCGCTTCCCTTTCCGATAGCCCAACCGTTGGAAGGAGTGTAAGCCTCATCCCACCATCCATCTAGGATGCTCAGGTTCAACCCGCCATTACACAGAACCTTCATTCCGCTCGTGCCCGAAGCTTCGAGGGGCCGTCTGGGGGTGTTGAGCCAGACGTCAACTCCTTGTACCATGTTCCTTGCTACCTCTATGTCATAGTCCTGAAGGAACACCACTTTGCCCCCTGACGATTCCCTTTTCAAAAAGGAAGCGATTTCTTGGATGAGCTTTTTCCCTTCGTAATCTCTGGGATGAGCCTTTCCGGCGAAGATAAACTGAACCGGCTTTTCGGAATCCAGTAGCAGTCGTTCCAATCTCGAGTGATCCGAAAAAAGCAGAGTGGCTCTCTTGTACGTCGCAAACCTCCGCGCAAATCCCACAGTCAGGGCATCGCAATCTAAGGCAGAATTAACGTCCTCCGATCTGCCTCGGACAAACTCCATCAAACCGGCGCGTGATTTCTGTCTCACCTGCCACAATCGTTCCGAAGGAATTTTGGAGATCGCTCGCCAGGGTTCAGGTTTCCAGCTGTTAGACATCCACTCGCGTCCTAGGTATTCGTCTAGGAGATCCGCCATCGAATCTGAAATCCACGAAGGGATATGCACACCGTTTGTGACGGCACGCATTCGCCTGCCGGTTTTTTTATCGCCGAGTTTGTCAGCAATATCGAATTCCTCTTCCTGCAACACCTTTTCCCACAGCTTTCGTGCCACGTGTCTGTGCAAGTTGGAGACGCCGTTTACCATAGATGATGTCCTTATGGCAAATACCGCCATATTGAATCCTGCCGATTCTGTGGTCTCTTGCCCTAGAGAAAACAGGTCGTCAACTCCAATGCCCAGTCTCTCAGGCATCCGCGAAAGGTAGTGTTCTATTTGTCCCCTCGTGAAGATATCGATCCCGGCAGGAACCGGCGTGTGAGTCGTGAAAACGGTGGACGCCTTGACGGATTCTAGAGCCTCATGGAAGGAATTTTTTCCACCCCCATCCTCCACTATCTGGGAGATCCTTTCCAGAGAAATGAGGCTGGAGTGGCCCTCGTTCATATGAAAAATGGAGGGATTCAGTCCCAGCAGTCGCAGGAGTCTCGCACCGCCGAAACCCAAAATAATTTCCTGTTTGATCCTCGTGTCGGAATCCCCCCCATAGAGTTCGCCGGTGATCTCGCAGTCTTCGACAGAGTTCTGCCCCGGGATATTGGTATCCAAGAGATAAAGCGAAACTCTGCCGACTAACGCCTTCCACGCCCTGACCTGCACCTCTCGATCAGCAAGCGGGACTGAAAACACCAGAGGGATTCCGGGCTCAGTGGTAACAAGCTCGATCGGGAGATCCTCCGGCCGATTCATGGGATATCGCTCTACCTGCCACCCGTCGGGATTCAATCCTTGGGAAAAATATCCGCGAGTGTAAAACAGTCCGATCCCCACGAGCGGAACCCCCAGATCGGAAGCGGACTTCAGGTGGTCGCCGGATAGCACTCCGAGTCCTCCGGAATAGACCTTAAGGTATGAGGCGACTCCGAATTCCATCGAGAAATATGCGACTAAGGCGCCTTCCATTTCGGAATTTTCATACATCTGACGAAACCACCTGTTCTGATCATCCTCCAAGTAGTTTCTCTGTACTTCGATTGACTTGCTGAGCTTCGAGAGAAAATCTCCGTCTAATTTTAATTCTTCAATTCTTTCGGGCGGGAGTTTTTTCAGAAATGCAAGGGGATTGTGGCCGGATTGCTCCCATAATTCCGCATCCAGCGTCGGAAAAACTTCTCGGATGTGCCTATCCCAGCAATAGTAGAAGTTTGACGCCAGAAAGGAGAGTCCTTCAAGCTCCTTGGGGAGGGCTGGAAGGTCGATGATTTTCTTTGAGGGAGTCAATGGTTGGACGTAGGCACTTTCGAAAAAGGTCTCGAGAATCGATAATATAGTTTATCGAGGATGTATTCTATTCTGAATTCAGAAATCTGAGATTTCGTTGAGCTGTAAATTACCAATTTGAAGAATTTACAAAATAAAATGATGGACGATTCATGGAAGATTACACTCTTACTTACGAAGAAATAAGAGGAAATCTTCGCTGACTCGACGAACACTCGATCTACGGTTTTTCAAAATCTCATGGCGGTGACTCTTTCAAAGAAGGGCGCTGATTATCATACCGCCGAAGAGAATGAAAAGGTAAGGCAAGGAGATCAGGAAGGCGTTGAATCCATTTTCCACGGTCGGATTCCTAAGCATACGGTAATCTACAACAACGAAGGCAGCCCCCATGACCACTGCGATAATGTAGTAGAAGATATCGAACGATCCCAAAGCGTGCACCACAAGTGGAAGCAAGGAAAATATCAGCAAGGGGATTGTGGACCATACGATCCACTTTATTACTTCTGTCTGATTTTTCACGACGGATAACATCGGAAATCCCGATCTCGCATAGTCATCCTTGAATTTCAATGAAAGGCCCCAGAAGTGGGGAGGGGTCCATAAGAAAACCAACATGCCGATGAAGACCGACGGCCATCCGATCCTGTCAACAACTGCCGTCCAACCGGCGAGAGCGGGGAAAACACCTGCGATTCCTCCGACGACTATATTCCAGTACGTTCTAGGTTTGAGGTAAAGGGTGTAGAGGAAAATGTATGAAACGCTCCCCAGCAAGATCATCGTTGCCGTTAGAAGGTTGAACACCAAGTCAGCCACTATCAATCCCAGAGCTATAGCAAAGATGCCAAAGAGTAATGCATTTCTCGGAGCGATCCTGTTGGTGGCAACCGGCCTGCTATCAGTCCTTGTCATGAGCACGTCTTTGTTTCTTTCCAGATAGTGGTTAAGCGCCGCAGAACCTCCGGAAGAAAGTATCCCCGCTATCGCGATTCCTGCCAATGCGCTTATCTGTGTGGATCTCCCGGCGGCCACGATCATTGCGGTGATTGCTTCTAGCACCAAAAGTACCATGATCCCTGGTTTTGTAAGCTGCGCATAGTTTGAGAGAGTTTGAGTGCTCGTCAAGGGAAAGACCAATTTTTTCATATCTGGCATCCGAGAAGTATAATCCTGATGCTTCTTGCCTGCCACAAGATCGAAGCAAAAAGGAGTGGAATGGAAAACAGAATTATTACTGGCTGAAACTGGGATATTGCGAGCGAAAATGCCGTAGCTCCGCTACCCGCGATCATTGAAAGAAAAAAAGCCGCCGCACAGGTAGGGCAACCAGCAAACACTCCAAAGGCAGCGCCGACGGCACCGCTCAGGAAAGAACTCCTTCCGGCGCCTAAGGGATTCTTACCTTTTTGCTGTTTCATTGGCCTCGTTTTCTTGACAGAAACAAAAAGCAGTGCAACATTTATTGCAACGAGAGCAGACACCACGATCATGATTAGAATCGTGATCGGGATCAGCTGAATTCCAAAGTGCTGAGCGGGAAGGTAAAGCAGGCCGACCGGGATGTATCCTACCGGACCGCAGCAAGTCTCTACAAAAGCTGCCGGAGCAACAACGCCATACGCGGAGGCAAAATTGACTGTGGGCTGGTAAATTAGTATCCCGTCCAGAAATGCAAAGATCGTACCGTAGATTAGGGCAACTAGGACAATTACTCGTTTATTCTGAAAAATCGTATCGGCTATGATCGCTCCGACACTCTTGCCTACTCTTGAACTGGCATCTACAGTAAGAGGTCTCCTCCTCTCCGTCAAAAGGAAGCTCACGATGCTGATGGAGACGAAAAGGACTCCACAGAGCAACATACCCAGTGTAACTTCTGGGTAAAATGGAGATGCGGTGGAAATTTGGAAATCGGATTGGTTTTCCGCGTAGAGTAGGTTCGCTCCGGTGAAAAAGAGAAGCGCCAGCAGAATTGAAATTTCGGAGCGCAGATAACTGGGGCGGCCCTCCTTAAAACCTGCATTCTTCTTGTCACTCGACAGATTTCTATCCAACTCCGCCCACCGCGCTCCACCAAAAAAAGTGACAGGAATAAAATCCAGTTTTCTAGACGGGTTTGTTCACGTCAAATTTGGTATCCACTTTGATCAGACCAGTCGCCAGGTGAACTTCGGCCTCTCTGACTCCCGGGATGGATTTTATTTTCTGGGAAGCTTCGTTCATCGATGTCATGCTCTCGTAATGGGCCACGACGATCAGATCATGCTTCCCTGTCGCTTGGAGGATGTGCTTTGTTTCCTCAAGGACGGCCAGTTTTTCAAAAACTTCCTTGAGCTGGTTCGGTTCTGTAGTTATCATCATAATTGCCGCAAAGGGAAGACCGATTAGCCGAGGATTTAAGAGCGCGGTAAATTCTTTGATAACGCCACTTTTTTTCAAACGCTCTATTCTGTATCTAATAGTGTTCTCGTTGTAGCCAGTCTTTCTCGAAATCTCTGACGCGGATTCCCTTGCATTGTCCTGGAGTATTGTGAGCAGCTTTCTATCTAGATCGTCTAGACTAGGCTGCTTAGCTTTTTCTTCCGCTACTACTTCATTCATGGATGCGGGCACTGCTCCAGAACTCAGGTCGTTTCACCCTCTTTCACAGCGATTTTTGGATCGTTTGAAGCAAGTTTGATTCCGAAAATCTTTCTTTCTCCATCCAACAAGGCCGTAAGGGTTTTCATAATTTCGTAGTGGATAATCTCTACATCCCGCTCGGCGTTCATCGTTATCCATCTGGTCGAGGAGGCCATAGCATCGTACATCTGAGACACTCTGCTCAGAAACTTGGGATCTGCCTCGAGGCGGTCCCTGGAGGCCTTTCTTATCAACGATAGTTCGGGAGTGATCCTGAGGTAAAAAACATAATCCGACTGCGGCATACGACTTTCCAGCTGCTCCAACCACAACCGTGGCAACCCATCGGCCACTCCATACGCGATGTTTGACTCGCAATATCTGTTCAGTATGACGAATTTCTTTTCCGAGATCCATCGGTCAATCGACGGTTTGAATTCGTACCTATTTGCGGAATAAAGCAAGTGCATAGTTTCCGGGTTGTATTCGTGCCGTCGAATCAAATAATTTCGGATCTCCTGACCGATCGGGGTCGAATATTCTGGAAAGCTTAAGAATTCAAAAGCGACGCCACTTTTCCTGAGACTATCGCAAAGCAACCTCGATTGGGTATTTTTTCCCGAAGCGTCTATACCCTCGAAACTTATCAAGACGCCGCGGTTGCTAGAAAGCGCGCTCAACCGACAACCGCCTTTTGAGGCTCTTGACTCATAAAAGGATTGAATTATCTATTTAATACTTGGATTTCGCAATTTCTTGGCTGGGAATTGGAGCAGCAGCAGAAAGCGTACGGAGGGCCAAAGTTTGTTGAACTTCCACTGATAAAGCCGCAACTTCTGGAGGAGCGCGCTTACCAGCTGGAGGTAGCAAGATCATGCTCCGTAGAAAATACTCTGATTATGCTCCCCACGGGTCTTGGAAAGACTGCGATTGCGGTGTTGATAGCCGCAGATTTTCTTTCGAGGGGCCCTGACTCGAGAGCCCTCGTGCTAGCTCCTACGAGAGTTCTAGTAAACCAGCACCATTCTTTCTTCTCGAAGTATTTGGACATTCCGGCTGGGGAAATCGCGATCCTGACAGGCGAAGACTCTATTGAGGTTAGGGATTCTGCCTGGTCCAAGAAGCTCGTCTGTGCCACCCCCCAGGTTGCAGTGGTGGAGTTGCAGAAACGAAGATTCAAAGTGGAAGATTTTTCGCTAATAATATTCGACGAAGTGCACAGGGCCGTCGGCAATTATGCCTACAGCCTGATCGCCTCCGCGTACAGCGAGTTCAGGCCAAGCGGCCGCATCGTCGGTATGACTGCTTCGCTGCCTTCTGATAAGACCAAAATTGAAGAGATTATCTCGAAGCTTAAGATCACGAAAATAGAAACACGTGACGAAAAGAGCGTTGATGTAAAGCCATTCGTGTTCAAAACTGACGTAGACTGGATCGAGGTCGAGCTCCCCCCGCCCTTGAAATCCGTTCAAGAGCTCCTTCGGTCATCGCTGAACTCCAGATTGAAAATGATAGAGGACGCATCGCTGATTCACAGAAATAACTACGGTTCAATCACTCTCAAAGATCTTCTTAAGCTCCGGACGAAGATAGACCATATCCAGAGCTCGCAGCTGAGAAACGCACTTTTCAGCAGCATCCGACTACATCATGCCCTAAATCTGATCGAAACTCAGAGCCTTTCTGTATTCACGAAATTCATGGACAGACTAAATGAAAGGAAGCGAGGATTTGGAATGTCCGAACTTCTGAGCGATCAGCGGGTCAGGGAGGCCTACGAACAAGCGAAGGCAATTCTGATCAATGGAGGCGAGCATCCGAAGATTGGTAAGACCCTTGAGCTCGCAAATTCGATCAAAAACGGCGAAAGAGGAATAATCTTTGCAAGCTACCGCGACACCGTGGAGCAGATCTGCTCGGAGCTCATGAAGAATGGTTTCAAAGCCGGCTATCTGATAGGTAAAAGTGGAGAAAGTGGCCAGAGTCAGAAAAGCCAAGTTCGTTCGTTGCAGCAGTTGAGGGACGGAGTCTATGACATTCTGGTAGCCACTCAGGTGGGCGAGGAGGGCCTCGACGTTGCCGATTGCAACGTGGTGATCTTCTACGACAACGTGCCCAGTGCAGTGAGATTCGTGCAGCGGAAGGGGAGAACGGGAAGACAGAAGGAGGGACATCTGTACGTGTTGATTACGAAGGGGACCCGCGATGAAGCGTACTATTGGCTGAGTAAAAAGAGGCTCGGAGAAACGAGAAAATTCGCTACAACGCTGGTTCAAGCAAAGACTGGGAAGACAGGTCCCCTTGATCAATTTGTAGCCCCCTCGATAGAGAATATGCCCCTTGTCTATGCGGATACGAGAGAAGCATCCGAATTGATTGAGAAAATAAGACAGCGGGGAGCCAGGCTGGAGGTAAAGCAACTCGACTTTGGCGACTTTGTGGTTTCAAGCGAGATTGTTATTGAAAGAAAAACTCTGGACGATTTCGTAAAATCCATTTACGACGGGAGGCTGTTCAAGCAAATGGCTAGCATGAACGAGAAATATTCCAGACCTATACTGGTAATTCAGGGAGACAAAAAACATTTGTCCGGCATCGGCGAGCCAGCCTTCTACGGGGCGCTCGCAAGCATACTGGCTGATTTCAAGGTGCCTGTCTTTTTCGCCCTAAACGAAAGAGAGGTGGCAGAAATAATTTATCACATTGCAAGGAGGGAACAGATGGAGAAAAAGAAAGAGACGAGGATCAGGGAAGGACGAAAGCCGGCGACCCTGGCTGAAAACCAGAGGTACATCGTCTCCGGAATTCCGGGAGTCAGTGGGGTACTTGCCGACAGGTTGCTTTCAAGTGTGAAGACTATCGAGAAATTATTTTCCTCCAACGAGCTCGACCTCCTGAAGATCAACGGGATTGGAGAGGTAATGGCAAGGAGAATCCGAGATCTTTCCACCGCAAAATACGAGTCAGCAACACCTGCCGAGATCCAGAAAATTGCTGACAAAGATTCACTAGAGCAATACTCTGTCCACGACAACAGGACTCTGCTTGGTCTCGAAGTAAAAAATAATGATGATGAGGAAAATCTGGACATTCCTCCTCCCAAAGAAGAATAGAGCGCTGGGATTTATCAGAAAAGAAGCTTATCTGCGCGTAGTTATTTACAGAGTAAGTTAGTAAAAAAAGGCCAGTCACATTTTTAACTTAAATTTGGAAACGAGATTTCTGGACTTCTGAATCGGTTTTGAAAAAGACTGACAAAATTTGGATCGACGGAGAATTAGTTCCGTGGGAGAAGGCAACGGTCCATGTTATGACTCATTCTCTCCACTACGGCAGCGCGATTTTTGAAGGAATCAGGTGTTATGACACAGACAAGGGAACCATGATCTTCCGTCTCGACGAGCACCTCAAGAGATTTTACAACAGCTCGAGAATCTATGGAATGCAGATTCCATTTGCTCCGGACGAAGTAGCCAGCGCGATCAAGAGAACGATTCGGGAAAATAATATCAAGGAGTGCTACATTCGGCCAATCGCATTCTACGGGTGGGACGAGGTTGGAGTGAATCCTCGCGGAAACCGAGTCCACCTCGCCATTGCGCTTTGGCCCTGGTTACCATACCTCGGCGAAGAGGGATTGAAGAACGGTGTTAGGTGCAAGATTTCATCCTGGGCAAGAATTGATCCTAGATCTATGCCAATGATGGCGAAGGCTGCTGCAAATTATGCAAACAGTATCCTGGCTCGGCTGGAGGCTCAGAGCGAGGGGTATCACGAGGCGATCCTGTTGAACAGCAGTGGAATGGTCACGGAGGGAACCGGGGAAAATATCTTCCTAGTAAGCGGCGGTGTGGTGATGACTCCGCCGCTCAGCGCAGGAATCCTTCCTGGAATAACGCGGCAGTCCATAATTGAGTTGGGGCGAAAGATGGGGTTGAGAGTAAAGGAAATCAGTCTCAGTCGAAGCGAGCTTCTTCTGTCGGACGAGCTGTTCTTTTCGGGTACCGCCGCCGAGGTCACTCCCATCAGGGAAGTGGACAATCAAAAGATTGGGAACGGAGTAAGAGGTCCCGTTACGGAGAAAATCCAGTCGAAGTTCTTCGACATAGTCCGGGGCAAGGATTCCACTTTTTCGACTTGGCTGGAATCAATTTAGGCCACAATCGCCCAGAATTGTCCAGCATGAAGCTATTGCTATAAGCAATGCGCTTAAAGATGACAAGAGTAATAAGGTTGACTCGCGTATACTATTAGTAATGAGTTCTAGTGAGTCTATTTTCAAACAAATTGCTTTCGCTTTTGTTGAATTCGTGACAGATTTTGCAATTACGACCAGAATTGTTCGTCTGGGGAAGCTTCGGATGGTTTCTTGGTGACAGCTTTGTCCGAACATATTGGTACGCGGCAGCTCTACCCGATCAAAGGCGGATATTACGTCCCAGCAGAAACGTTCGTACTTTTGCAGGATTACGAAGAGAAGGATTGGCCGGAAATAGTGTCGATCGTCGCTGGCTACACGAATGGCTACAGTGCAAAGGTTTGTCTTTCGCAAGAGGAGTCAGATGTGCTTCTCAGCAAGTTTCAGAAAAAGGAAAGGATTGAGCTCGAACTGGACGAGAGAATGCAGAAGATACTGATTGCCCTGGTCGAGAGATCGCCAAGGCGAATCTGGGAAATTGCCGAGATCGTAGAACCACCGCTCCAGCGCGGCAGGAAAATAATTCCGAGCCCGTTCCTTCGAGCCGCAATTAAGCGGATGAATGGCACGCTCGTGATGAGTACGAAGAGCGAGGTGGAGATTACTGACTCGGGCCTGAAGGCCATCTCCAAAGCCGTGGGGACAACACGCGTTGCAAAGGCGAAGAAAGATGGAGCTGTCGCCAAAGCTGCAAGAGATCAAGACTTGCAGATGAGACGAGAGCAAAACCTTTCGCAAAGCTTGCTCTAAAGGTTCAGCTGATGTAAAGGTTCTAGTTTTTCGGGGACCTGGCCTTCTTCTAAGAACGTAAGACGTGTCATAGACAGAGATCATCGAATGCGGTACCTCCCTAGGAAATGAATTGCGAGATGGCCAAGTCAATGAACGAACAGCAACCCGAAAGTCCTACGGAGGACGACTCTCACCACTCCACTATTGGAAAGAAGGTCATTCTCGTTACTTACCCGGACGAGTTTACGAAAAATGAGGCAATAGGTTTGGTAGAGGCTGCTGGCTATCGCATCTCGAATATTTTGGTCCAGAAAAAACTCAATCACCAACAGTACGGCGTGGGAACTGGCAAAGCTGAAGAAATTCGCGACCTAGCCGCAAACGAAAAAACGGAGATGATAATTGTTGACGAAAGACTTTCTTCTGGGCAGGCTCACAACCTTGCGAAATTCTGTCATCAGGAGGTAATTGATAGGGAAAGGCTCATTCTTGACATTTTCAACTCCCGGGCAACCACAACGGAGGCAAAGCTGCAGGTAAAACTCGCGGAGCTGAAGTACGAGATCCCCAGAGCGAGGGAAGCGGTGAGAATCTCTTTGAAGGGGGAACAGGCGGGCTTTATGGGAATGGGAGAGTACGCCGTAGACATCAAGTTCAGAGCCCTCAAGAAACAAATGGTGCTGATTCAGAAAAAGCTGGAGGATGCCCGCAGGAGACGGCAGCTGTTCAAGACCTCGCGAGAAAGACTAAAACTGCCATTTGTATCGCTGGCGGGATACACTAGCAGTGGCAAGACCACTCTGTTCAACAGGTTCGTTTCGGAAAATAAGGAAGAATCGCCCAATCTCTTCACCACTCTGACGACTACAACTAGAAGTTTTGAACCTGTAACCGGAAAGAAGGTCCTCTTGTCAGACACCGTGGGTTTCATCAGCAGGCTCCCAACTTACATGGTTGAAGCTTTCAAATCCACTCTTGAGGAACTAACGTATGCTGATCTTATCTTGCTAATTCTGGATTCTAGCGAGCCGCTAGGCGACGTAGAGATCAAGTACCGAAGCTGCAGGGAAGTCTTGGATCAACTCCACATTAACCCGGTAAAGATCTTGTGCGTAATGAACAAGATCGACTTAATTTCGAACGAGACGGTCGCCGAGAAGTCGTCGATAGTTGGAGACCTTCCAACCGTCTCCATCTCGGCCAAGACAGGTGAAGGCACGAAGAAGCTACGGAGCAGAATCGTCCAGTATGTTTACGATGAGGGAGTTTATCCTAGCCTTGATCTGACGGGTCGGAAAATCGTGTCAGACGTTCCTGTCCAGACGCTCGATCAGGCAAAGAGCGCGGCAAGCCTCGATTAAACTTGAGCATTCGGAGCGCTACTAATTTAATCAAGATCCATCGGAAGCATCGCGAGGCCATTCTTGAGAATGGGAACGAGGTTTTACCTTGAACTAGCAGGAGGCGTACTTCTGATTATTTTCGGCATTCTTTTTCTCCGGTACCTCCCAATTACGATTTCAGAGATAACTACGGATTCCATTTTCATCGGAGCAGGTGTTTTGATCATCCGGAGAGCAATCCTTAGTCGAAGAGTCGGGAAGATCGAACAGCCTCTCGGCAAGAAGAATCACAAGAGTCCGAGTACAAAAACTGGCGCGAAGAAAATTCGGCAGTAGGATCCTCTTGGAATAATAGGGAGGGGTTCATGATTTTTTGAAAAATCGAGAAGTGGATCATGTCTCTGAATCCTTATTTCACGACTATCTTTACATTCAAGAAAAGGACATGCTCGAGTTCTATTGAGGCCTCTTGAACTGGGCGAGAAAAAAGCCCTGTATAGATTTACGAAGACTGTTCTAGTTATAGCCGGAGCTTTTCTGCTCGTACTTGGTGGGTGGTACTTGATCGGCGGTCTGCTAGGAACCGAACCTGCCCCGCAATTCTGGTTTGGCATCTTCCCAGCGTACATTGGCATGATGATGATTCTGATTTCTTTGGCAATGCGGGTCGAGTGGTTCACCGATGCGAGAAGGTTTTGGTGAATCTGACTCACGACAAGGAAAACTTTTGGCATTTCAATCGAGCCCACGTGGCCGATAAAACTTGCAATGGAATTATCCGCGTTAGCAGAGCGCGTGAAATTTTCCAATATCTGGGTCCCCGACGCAGGACCGGCTCCTCCTTACAGTGACACGATTGTAACACTCTCCGCGATCGCCTCGGCCACGTCCAAAATAAAATTCGGAAGCGCCATACTGAATTTTTACACCAGAAATCCGGCGTGGATCGCATCCAGCTTTCTTGCACTGTCTGACCTTGGAGGCTTTAAAATACAAAGGAAGGCCAGGAGCTCCTCCAGGCAAAGGGCGGTTCTTGGAATCGGCGTAGGATCCGATTGGAACGTGGCAAAGTTTGGCATAAGAAAGAGAACTGGAACGATAATTCAGCTTCGAGAAGCGATCGAGTCGATACGTGAGCTCTTTAGCGGGGAGCAGGTCACGGTCAGAACGGACGCGTTTGCGATTGAGACAGTCAGTTTATCCAAGGCCCGCAGGAAAATCCCGATCTACGTCGGGACTGGTTCTCCGAAAGGACTGGAAATGGCCGGCGAGGTCGCTGACGGACTGATTCTAACTGACCGAATTCCGGCAGATACCGAGGAAACCATGAAACACGTGACCTTGGGTCTCAATCTCTCTTCGAGGCAGAGGAGAGACATTGACGTTGTAAATTCGGTTGTTGTTTCGGTGGACGAGGATCGAGAAAGGGCAAAACGAGCGGTCAAGCCCACTTGTGCTTATCTTGTGTCGTGGCTTAGTGATGAAAAGGCTGAATCGCATCTAATCGATTTGAAAAAGAAGAACAAGATCTCCCAGCTTATTCAGAGAGGAGATGAGCACTCTGCTGCACAGCTCGTGGACGAGAAAATGATCGAGCTACTCACAGCTGCCGGAAATGTGGGTGACTGCATCAAAAAGTGCGAAGAGTACCTTTCCCAGGATGTAAATCAGCTCGTTTTCTGCGAGCCCTTTGGACCCAAGCCGCAAGAGGGCATTGCAACACTAGCCAACAAGGTGATTCCCAAGCTCTAGCCGAGCATCAACTTAAAATACGATAAATCTTGAATCTTTGAACATCGGATAACGTCAAACCAAAAAGTGGTGTAAAGTGATCTCACTCCAATATCTTCAGCCCATGTCGGGCCTGTGAAACGGACTAGCGTAAGTGTTCCTCGTATCTTCCTGTTCTCTGGTTTCAGATATTCTAGAAGAAAAAGAAGTTGTTTTTTCTTCTGCGGCAACTTGCGGACAATTTCGAAAGCAGTCGGACTTTTTTTGATCTGTGGAGCTAGAGTCATCCTATGAGCATAGTGATGAAACCTGGCGCGACAAAAGACGAGATTAGCGCCGTCATTGGGAAGATAAAGTCCGCCGGACTCAAGGCGGACGTGTCCTCTGGTGAATATCAAACCGTAATTGGAATTATCGGCGATGAAAAGAAAGTAGATTTTGATCAAGTAAAATCCATGGGCGGGGTTTTTGACGCCATTCGAATCCAGGTTCCCTACAGGCTCATCAGCAGAAGCTACATTCCGGAGGATGTTGTCGTCAGGGTAGGGAAAATTGCCATCGGTAGGGACAACCCACCTGCATACATCGCAGGACCTTGCTCCATTGAAAGCTACGAACAGCTCTATAGAATTGGGAGAGCAGTCAAAGACGCCGGAGCCCATATCCTCAGAGGTGGAGCATTCAAACCGAGAACTTCGATCCATTCCTTCCAAGGCCTCGGATTGGAGGGCCTCGAACACTTAGAAAGCGTCGGGAAAGATCTCCACATGCCGACCGTAACCGAGATCAGGAGCGAAGTGGACGTCGAGCTGGTAACAAAGCATACTGATGTTTTGCAGATTGGAGCTAGGAACATGTTCAACCAGGATCTGATCGAGGCGGCCGCGAAAACCGGAAAGCCGATTTTTTTCAAACGAGGATTTTCCGCACAGATCGACGAGTACCTGAGTTTCGCTGAAAGGATTGTTGCAAATGGCAATCGCAACGTTCTGCTCTGCGAAAGGGGCATAATGCCGCTGGGCGGTTCTTTCAAATCCCAAACGAGATTTACCCTGGACCTCAACGCGGTCCCCGTCTTGAGGAAAGAAACCCCGTTTCCTGTTATCGCAGACCCCAGCCACGGCACCGGTCGCAGAGACCTCGTGCTCCCAATGAGCAGGGCTGCGATCGCCTCCGGGGCCCACGGGCTCATGATCGAGGTGCACGATCGGCCTCAGGAAGCGCTGAGTGATGGAGCGCAAGCCGTGCTCCCTCAAGATCTCAAAAAAATCATCAAGGTGTCAGATCTGATCTTCAAGACGATTCGCGAAAGTGATAGTCCTTTTTCCGGCGATATAAAAAATGGCACCGGCCGCGCTTGAAATCGTCTTTCGCGAACGAAGCGAAAAATGCTCCATCCTTTTCGGCGACAATCTCTTAGATCGACTTCCTCTTGGAATGTTCTCCGGAGCGAGCTCGTTGGCGATTGTGAGCGATGACGTTGTTGCAAAACTGTACGCCGATCGGCTGTGCGATCGTCTCTCGCGCCAATCAAATACTCACGTCATAGTAATGCGACACGGAGAGAGACACAAGAATGTCGTGACTGTTTTGGAAGTTGCGAAGAGGATGAGCGACATCGGGCTCGATCGAAAGAGCGCGGTCATAGCGCTAGGCGGGGGAGTGGTCGGAGATCTGACGGGCTTTGTTGCGTCAATATTCAAGAGAGGGATCAAATACTTTCAAGCTCCCACGACCATCCTTTCACAAGTTGATAGCAGCATCGGCGGAAAGTGCGGGGTTGACTCGGATTGGGGCAAGAACCAGATCGGAACCTTCTATCAACCTTCAGGGATCTTCATTGATGGTTCAGTCCTGGACACACTACCGGAAGGTGAGATCATCAACGGACTCGCAGAGATTGTAAAATCGAGCATAGTTGGCGATCGCTCTATGTTCGACGAAATTGATTCCGCACCCGAGGTTTACTTCTCAGTTCAGAAGTTGAAGAGTCTGATTCGGCGAACCTGCGAGATCAAGGCCAAAGTGGTCGAGGCCGACGAGCGAGAGAAAAATCTGCGAAAGATCCTTAATTATGGGCACACCGTTGGTCATGCGATCGAATCATCTTCCGGCTACAGACTTTCGCATGGAAAGTCCATTATTCTCGGGATGATCTGCGAAGGATGGATTGCCAACAAACTGGGGATTTTTGATGATGGTGAGTTTTTCCGTCAGAAGAACTTGCTGTTGAAGATAAGGAACCATTACAGAATCAGTGCAACCCTGGATCGGAAGAGGATACTGTCGTTTGCTGTACTAGACAAGAAAAATGAGAAAGGAATGATTAAGATGAGCCTTCCTGAAAAATTAGGCAGGATGCATTCAGGAGACGATGGGGGCTTTTCGACTCCCGTTTCCGAGGAATTATTCCTGAGGTCGCTCAATTGTCTGAAGAAGGAGCTAGCTGATGCTTCGGACTAAATCTACCGCGACTACTCACTCTGCGATAACTGTCGTTAGCGCCTTTGCCACGGGAAAGGGAGTTACAATTGGCACAGACATCCCGTGCATCGCTAGCGCTGAGCTTCAACCGCGAGGCAAAGGAGTCTCGCCGCTCAATGTGCGTACTAAAGTTTCAGATACTCATCATCTCATTACAACTTGCGCGAAAATTGCAATGAGATATCAGGGAGTTCAGCTTCCTGACGAGATATCAGTCTCCATCTTGGTAGATTCCAAGATTCCAATGGGAGTCGGCCTCAAGAGTTCAAGCGCGGTCTCGGTTGCCGTGACGAAAGCGATTTTTGAGCTATTTTCGCATGACAGTGTTAGGCCATCCAGCTTGCAGGAGATCTTGCGATCAAGCTGCGAGGCCTCGATCCGATCCGGCGCTTCATTGACTGGCGCTTTCGATGATGCAGCAGCCTGCCTCCTGGGAGGCCTGGTCTTTTCAGATAATTTGAAGTTTAAGCTCCTGAGGCACCAAGAATTAGATGGTGACTATGGTACAATTGTAAAGATCCTCATACCCATGAAGAGAAAGAAGCTCACGAGCAGTGTGAGTCTTGCGATGTACCGCGGTTACAGGGAACAAAGCTTGGACGCCGTCCGATTCGCTCGGAGAGGCCTGATCGTTCAAGGGATGCTGTTGAACTCGATCATCCACTCTGTGATCCATCACTATTCGATGAAACCCGTAGTCTCCTCTATTGCGGAGGGAGCGTCTGCCTCGGGGATATCCGGGAAGGGTCCAGCTGTGGCTGCAATCTGCCCGAACGACAAAATTGCAAGGAGAATCGAGCGGCGCTGGATTGAAGAAAACCAAACCTGCAGAGTAATTTCTGCCTCGATCACCAAACCAAGTCCGAGCTGAGAAAATCGGTCTTGCCCAGCAAAGTTCTAACAGTGTTAGGCCGTCCTCGCACTTTCTATGGGACTGTAAAATTGCCTCCAAGCAAGAGCTATCTTCACAGGGCACTCTTTGTCTCCGCCCTTGCAACCGGAGAATCCACACTAACAAACTGCGGAACCGAAAAGAATGACGACATTGGGGCTACGATCCGAGCATTGATATCTCTCGGGGCAAGAATTAGATCTATCCGCTCCTACGGAGGGAACCTGAAAGTTTCCCCCGGAATTGCAGAAAGTAAGGATATTTCTCTGGATGCTGGGGGTTCGGGTACGACAGCCAGATTCCTCATTCCCTTTTCCGCCCTTTCATCAAAGGGGACAATGGTGACCGTCGCTGGAAATGTGTCATTGTCTAAGAGGCCAATGCAGGCAATCTTTGAGCCCCTTTTTCAATTAGGAGTTAAAGTCAAGTCGCTATCCGAAGTCGGTAGGCTCCCGATCGCGATCGAGGGCGGAGGGATTCCAGGAGGCAATTGTGAAGTAGATGGATCGATTTCCTCCCAGTTCGTCTCTTCGCTCTTGATCTCGTGCGTAAAAGCTGAGAGAGATTCGACCGTCTCAATAAAGAATCCCGAGGATCAGGTGTCCGCGCCCTACATCGACGCGACAATTCGAATTATGAGACAGTTCGGTTTCAAGATCAGCGTGAAGAGGTCCGGCTCGGGAAGATATGCTTCCTTCAACATTCCAGGAAGGCAGCACTCGACCGGCCGGAAATTTGCTGTCCCGGGTGACATGAGCAGCGGAGCGGCGCTCGTAGGAGCGGCGCTAGCGGCTCGAGGCGAGCTTCGGCTGACAAATGTCGGTCGGAAAGAATTTCCTCAACCAGATTCTGCAATAGTCCCGATAGCTCGAAGGTTTGGAGCAGAGGTAGCGGCAGAAAATGGTTCGCTTTCAGTAAGATTTCGAAATCGCAAAACCAAGAAAGAACTTTTCCTTGACCTGAGAAATTCTCCGGATCTAGTCCCAACGGTTGCGGGACTCGCCGCTGCGACCGGGACACAAGCTTCTATTAGCAACATAGGGCACCTCCGGTTCAAGGAGAGTGACCGGATTAGCGTGCTGTCTAGGGAACTCTCAAAAATAGGTGTCAGGATGCAAGAGACGAAATCAGATCTGCGAATCCTTGGCGTCGAATCGCGGCCACGCGAAGGAGATACTCTGATTTGTCCGGAGGGAGATCACAGGATGGTGATGGCCTTGACGATCGCGGGTCTTTCTGGAAGGTTTGGATCGATCTCCATTGAAGATCCTGATTGTGTGGGAAAATCCTATCCTTCGTTCGTCGCTGATCTCCAAAAGCTGTGCCATGAAAAATCAACTTTGAAGATAATCGCCCCACGCAACGCGAGGAGAGCTATAGTTTGAGTCTGCCTAATACAATTGGGAGCGATTTCGCGTTCACTTGCTTCGGCGAAAGTCATGGCAGATGCGTGGGCGTCGTGATTGACGGGTGCCCTGCGGGTTTGGAGATCGCCGAGCCCGATATTCAGAAGATTCTCGACCTGAGAAAACCAGGTCAGTCGATCGTCACTACACAGCGATTTGAGGAGGACAGGGTGGAGATACTTTCCGGAGTTTTCAAGAAGAAAAGCACCGGCGCTCCCATTTGCTTGATTGTCTGGAATTCTGATCAAAGGAGTTCCGACTATGAAAAGTTTCTAAATACGCCGAGGCCTGGACATGCTGACTATCCTGCTTTCGTGAAGTATTCTAGGAACAACGACTACCGCGGAGGAGGAAGGTTCTCTGGCAGAATTACTGCAGGATTTGTCATGGCCGGCGCAGTGGCCCTTAAGCTGCTTATGGACTGTCTTGGAATGAAGTTTATCGCCTATACGGAGGAGCTCGGTGGAATTAAGGCAGACGTTTCAGATCTTTCCACGGAGCAGCTGGAGAGATTCAGATACTCAAACGAAGTTCGGTGCCCAGATTTGAGCACCGCGGAGAAAATGAAGGAGCTGGTTATTCGCGAGAGGGGATCAGGCGATTCTCTGGGCGGCATAGTGAAGTGCAGCGTCTTGAATGTCCCAGTGGGACTCGGGGAACCAGTCTTTTCATCAGTAGAGTCGGATCTATCAAAAGCGATATTCTCTATTCCCGCAGTGAAGGGCATCGAATTCGGTTCGGGCTTTTCCGGTTCGAACCGGAGGGGTAGTGAGAATAACGATCTCTACGTTAAATCTTCCGAGGGGAAAGTGGCGACAAAGACAAATAATTCCGGAGGAATCCTGGGGGGCCTAACGACCGGCATGCCAGTTGTTTTCAGGGTTGCTTTCAAGCCAGCTTCTTCCATTGCCACACTGCAACGAACCCTGAATCTTTCTACGATGGAGGAAAATGATTTGATAGTACCCGGCCGGCACGATCCTACTGTAGTGCCCAGAGCAGTTCCCGTGGTCGAGTGCATGACAGCGTGCGTAATGGCCGATCTTGCGATAAGAGGCGGTTTTATTCGTAGAGTCCTCGCCTAGCATTGGCATGAAAAAGGTGATCTCGAGAACGTTGAGCGGGGGGGCGAGTGATCGTTCAGGAGAAATCTCTGCGGAAGCTTCTCTGACCAAATCGAGAGAGGAGATTTGGCGCATTACTAAGGAGATCCTCGATCTCGCGAATGCAAGGCAGAAGGTTTCGCTACAAATTTCAAGAGACAAAGTTTTGCTGGGGCACTCTATTGCCAATCCTGAGGTAGAAAAGAAGCTTCTTTTTGAATCAATCAACTACGCAAAATCAGTCGGTCTTGACGAAAACCTTGCGCGGGCTCTTGCACTCGATTTGATCAAGTTTTCAAAGATTGCCCAGTCAACCGATGTCTACAAGGATCGGATCAAAGAATTTCTTGCGTCAAGAAAGATCATGAATGTTTCCATCGTAGGTGCCGGCAGGATGGGGGCCTGGTTTGCAAAGTACTTTCAAGAGCTTTCAGTGAAGGTCTTTTTCTATGACGAAAGGCTAGAAAAAGCTAGAGATAAAGCTGAGGAGCTTGGAGTACAGTACTTTGAGACCCTGGAGAAAGTAGTGAAGTCAGATCTGGTTATTGTCTCAGTTCCGATTTCCACGACTCCAAAATTAATTCGCCAATTGTCCGAGTGGGCGAACGGATCCTCTGACGCCTTAAACATAATGGAGATCTCCTCCGTGAAAAACGAAATGGGCCTCTCGGGACTGTTAGAGGAGCGAGCCATGAACGAAAAAATCGCGCTTTACTCTGTTCATCCACTTTTTGGAAGTTCGTCTCTTCCGTTCGAGATGAATTCAATCATTCAGTCTTTTCCAAAGGACACTGCATTCATAACGGGTTTGTTTCCTCATTTTACCATTGTTTTTCTAGATTGGAAGGAACACGACAGACTCATGGGGGTATTTCTAACGCTCCCGCACACTCTCGCACTTGTATTCGCGGATGTCGCTCGTTCCGAAGGGAAGTTCTTCCAGAAAAGTTTAGGTCTAAACGCGCCCAGCTATCAGCACATGCTAGAACTTTCCAGAAAAGTGCTAAGCGAAGATCCCGAAATCTATTTCGAAATTCAGGCGTCGAACCCGAATTCGAAAAGTGTTCTGTCAGATTTGAAGAACTCTCTCCTCAGGATGGAAAAAGTCCTCAAGAGTCGTTCCGAATATGTAGAATTCTTTGAAAAAGCGCGCCACGAGATTGACGGTAATGGATGAATTTCCTGGAAATTAGCTGCCAGACTTAATAAATTTCGCATCTGGAAGCTAGCCTGCTTTTTGAGCAGCGAGCATCATGGTCTTTCTGGGGGCGTTGATACCTGTCAGGATCTCAAAGGATCTGGCGGCTTGCTCCACTAGCATTAGCGATCCATCTATGGAAGGAATTGCTTCCCTCCTCGCTTCCCGAAGTAAAGGGGGATTCTTCCGATAATTTAGGTCAAGGTACCTCATTTTCTTGGGGGCATGGGTAAAGCTTACCTCGAACGGGATCTCCGCAGTAAAAGGGACTGTGTTGATCATTAGGTTGACGTCTCCCATCGCAAGTTCCAATTCCGGTGGTGCTAATCTTGCATGGACGACCTTTTTCTTCGGAAAATTATGCGAAAATTTCGAAGCAACTTCTTCAGCTCTTTTTTCCGTGCGATTGAGTATTGTGATAGTGTCGAACCCGTTGTTGAGCAAGGCGTAGATGCAAGCCCTAGAGGCTCCGCCAGAGCCGAGGATAAGAGCGCTTTGGCCTGAGCGGCCTAGGAGACCGAGCTTGGAGAGAGAGGCGACTACTCCATCCACGTCGGTGTTATAGCCGATCATCTTCTTCCGGTCGGCCGATATAACGACCAAGTTGATGGCTCCGACGCCGTGCGCAACTGGATCGAGATGGGTGATGCGGCCAATAATTCTTTCCTTAAATGGAATCGTAACGTTGAACCCGATCACTCGTTCTTCTTCTACGAACTCGTCCAACTTCGAGTCTAGCGAGTCCTCCGGAATGTCACAGAGACTGTACTCAATGTCTAATCCGAGTTCCCGGAAAGCTTTGTTATGAATCGCAGGAGATATGGATTTTGAAATTCCTGACCCGAGCAGGAACACCTGCCTTTTGCTCCTTTGCCTAAGGGTGGGGCTCCGCGTGGAAGTAGCGGTCGCAGCCAAGCTACTCTTTCCTCAGTCCCAGGAATCTAGAAGCACGATCATAGAGGTGATGTCGAGCTGGCCCTTTGCTGTGCTTCTGTTCGGAAGGGATGCGAAAGTGAAGGGACTACCGTAACTTACACAAGAGATTCTGGAGAAGATCCCCAGAGGGCCCGCACAGAAAGCGATCAACCCCGAGGGTTTTATCTTATCGCGAAGTCTGTAAAGCGAGAGCATTCTGAGATTGTCATCGAAGTCATTTGCCCACCTGACGACCTTCACAATGCTTGGAGTAAAGCGCTTAGCAGTACCAATGACAAGGTTCATCAGCTCTTCCTCGTCTTCGGTTTTCTCAAAATTGTGCGAAGATGCTATCAGTTTCATGGATCTGCGGGAGGGTTTCTGCAGCAAATCGTAGACTTCTGGAAAAGCTTCGAGCGTTCTTGCTTCAACGTCGATCATGGGTGGCGAGATTTTGGAGATAATTTCCAGAAGAATTTGCCTTCTAGTGTCATCCGAAACTCGGGCTTCCCCACCTTCATCGCGCGCTCTGTATGTTACAATCTCATTTCCCTCGAACCCAGTCGCTGGCAACGAAGGGATCTTTTCGAGAAGTGAATGAAGATAGTCCAACCTGAGCTCAATAAATCCCGGGTCGAAACTACGTGCCAGGTTTAAGCTTTTTTTCAAATCTGGAATAGTTCGACCGTAAACCGAAACACAAACGGGTCTGAACGTCCCGGCTTGGACTTTCAGATTCGCGAAGCGAGAAAGGCAAGCCATACGTTTTTCCGCAATAGCTAGCTCTCTATTGCGATAGTACTAAAGATAAACGATGGGACTATAGGAGACTTACTTTCGATTAAGTTTCCAAGATAGCTCGGAAGCAATCTGCTCCTTGGTCTTGCCTTGAGTGTCGATTCCTTCCTTCTGCGCTGCAACTACAAGCGGATCATCTGCCGCAGGTGCGCCGGAAGTTGCGACTGGAACCGGGTGAGAGACATCGGCAGGATCGCCTTTGGAGCCCTTTTCGAATTCTCGTCTAGCTTGTCCAAGAGATCTAGCTAGCTGAGGAATCCTGCTTGCTCCGAAAAGCAGGACCACTACTGCCAGAATAAGGATTATTACAACCGGATCATCAAAGCCCAACTTCTTATTCAGACCTTCCCATGGAGCCATGCTACCTGCCGATATTTAAGTACTAACACGGGATTCGAATTGCTTCTAGTTCCGATACGGTTGTCGACGTCTTGGGCTTCTGCTAAATCGACGATTCTCATCGGGCCTCTCACGATGGAATCCAGGCCTTGCTCCACCCTTGGAGAAATGACCACCACCTGCCGTGTTTTCAGTGAAACTGAACGAGCCTCCATGGTGGACTTGGGGTCTTTCCATCACCTCTCCCTCTCTCCTGGATCCCTGAGCATTTCTGTTCCACTGGGGTCTGCTACTCCTCCTTTGCCCGAACGGTTGCTGCTGCGATTGATCTGCTGAAGGCGGCCTGTAACCCGGTGGCAGGATGTCAGTAACCCTCTTGATCTCGGCTTCCGTCATTCCCGCGATCCGGCTAAAGTCAGGATATTCTGAATTTGACACTAATGTCATAGCTTTCCCGGGCCTACCGGCTCTAGCGGTGCGACCAATTCTGTGAAAGTAAGTAAGGGGATCCTGAGGCACGTCGTAGTTTATTACATGGCCGACGGCAGGGACATCAATCCCACGTGCCGCGACATCTGTAGCAACGAGGATCTCGATCCTGCCACTTCTGAAGTTCTCCATCACGTGCTCCCGTCTATTCTGGGAGAGGTCTCCGTGAATCGGTGCTGCTCTAAATCCCTGCGCCTGCAGTCGCTCTCCAATCCTCTGGGTTTTGATCTTGGTAGCACAAAATATTATCCCCGAAGAAATCCCATTCTTTCTGACATATTCCACGAGGGCTTGGAATTTGCTCCGTTCATCGACTATTGCGTAAAACTGATCGATCTCGTCGAGCGAGAGCTCGTCGCTGTCTATCAAGACCTCAACTGGATTGTTCATATATCGGTCTGCGAGTCTCACAATTTCACGGGGCATAGTAGCCGAAAAAAGCGCGGCCTGGTTGTCGTTGGGAAGCTTTCGCATAATGTAATCTACATCTTCGATGAAACCCATATCCAGCATTCTATCGGCCTCGTCCAAAACCACGAATCGGACATCTCGAAGATCGATCGTCCCGCGTTCAAGGTGGTCAATTAAGCGACCCGGCGTCGCGACCACTATCTGCGGCGTCTTCTTTCGCAATCTCTCGATCTGCGGGGTAATAGCTTGCCCGCCATAAATGGGATACGCCTTGACATTTGTGTGCCGCGCGATCCTGTTGAACTCGTCCGTTACCTGAAGAGCAAGCTCTCGTGTTGGAACTACTACCAGCGCTTGAACGTAAGCTTTGGTTCCGTCGACCTTTTCTATAATCGGTATGGCATAAGTCGCCGTTTTCCCAGAGCCCGTATGCGCTTGTCCGATGACATCCTTGCCCTCCAAAAGCGGCGGGATTGCCTCTGCCTGTATTGGGAACATCCCTTTGTACCCAATTTCGTTAAGGCTCCTCAACACCTCAGGTTTTATCTTGAGGGTATCAAACCTAGAAACCGTTGGTTCCGGGACTATCTCACTTGCTTCAACATTTTTCGTCTGCAATTCTAGCTCTTCACTTCTATTCCTACTATCTTTGGTTTTCTTTCTAAATTCAATTGAGCCATGGGAGTAGAGATCTCAAAAAAGACTGAGTCGAACGTTTTTCGTAGCAAACCTGCTTTCGTTCTCCCCTGTTTCCTTTATCCGCCCAATTCATCACACGGCTGCTCTTGTCCCCGGTTTCCAATTGTTAGAGCCTCTGATTGAGGCAAACCAAGATCTACGATTAACGAGCTAAAGTTTAAGCGTCAAAAATCGTCTTTATCGGTCTGTCAAGCGTCTTACAGGGGCTCTTAATTTAGTCTTATTTTCTATAACGTCTTTCATTATATTTAAGGTTTAAAGTATGGGGATTCATCGGTACGTGCTCCCCTCCAACCTCGAAAGATTCGAAACGAGCTGCGACTGAAGGGGACGGAAGGATTCGTTCATGGAGTTAGGCGAAGAGGAGTCGTTTTTGCTTCACTGGATATTTAGGCATAGACCCACTTCGGCGCCCCTTCCCTTAATATTTAGGCAATCTTGAAAAAATTGCGCAATCTAGTTCGAATTCTCGTTCCGAAACCCATTCAACAAATTTTTTTCGGAATCAAGGATAAACCATATATTGCAAAGACGCTCAACTAATCTTGCCCTAAAATGGTAACAATATGCCCAAAATGCGGCAAGAAAGCATGGAAGCCGTACAAGTTTGTTATAAAAGGAAAGAGCGGAAAGAATTACACATATCTTGTATACCGTCACAATGAAAAGAAGAGACATACTCCGCGAAAGTGTTACGTTGCACAGAAGAAGGGCACGAGAGCGACTAGGAAGAGTCCCTCCTCGTCTAAACGAACAAGGCCACGTAAGCGCTAGGAAGTTCCTAGTCATACCCGGAGAAAAAAGGGGTCCGGGGGGTCACGACTTCCGGCCCTCTGCTTTTGATGCGAGCACGAGCAACAGGGTGTTCTATCTGATCGCTTCGCTAGGTGGATCAAGCTCTGAAGCTGCTCCTCTTCAGGCGCTCACACCAATTTGGCGATCTCCTCGCCTGTGCGGACAGAGGATTCTCCTGTAAATTTTCGAACCCACTTCCGTTAATTCCATTTTCACCAACCTTCTGCCTTTTGGATATCTCAATCTTCTTACGTACTGTAGCTTCTCCAGATTGTCGTAAGGTTTGCAAAGGTGACTGCCATCTATTTTCCGATCTCGCTCATAACGAGCTCCTTCGAAAGTGAGTTTCCTATTGCGCGCAGAACCCTATATTGTGATAGAGAAAGGCGCCGTGCTCCCCAAGTCAGCCATAGTGCGCGCTAACGAAAGCGGATATTCCAAGTGCAAAGTTTTTCGTTGGCGGTCAGTTGAAGTCTGTTATCTTCCTTTGCTGGATCGACTGTCTCAAGAGTTCTGAATTTTCTATCCAATGAGGGCGCGAAATTAGGAAATTGGAGCAGGCATAGTCCAAAGCCTGGCCTATGGTGTCAAACCGCCTGTACTCCCCAGCCAAAAGACTGCGGATGCTCTCCCTGACGTTCCACACGCCGACGGGGAGGATGTAGCCTGGATGAATTTCGCGAAGCATGATTGCACCCGATTGCCTGCGGATTCTCGAGAGATATTCTGAGATCGCAAATCTCGTCGAGTAGTAGCACCCGCCTGGTTTGGCATAGGTCTTTCTTCCCCAGTATCCTTCAAAGTCGCCGATCATCTCCGGGCGAGAGCCAGATTTGTTCCAAGCGGTGCCGGAGTGCCAAGCCTCTATCCACTCGTACTTCCACTTTTCCGGGGTAAGAATAGCAACGTATACGTTGTCGAGATTGGTGAATGCAAACACGCGGAATTCGTCAATGGTCTCGTAATCCTTGATTTCCTCGATGAGCCGAAGGGACAGCGTACTGTCCAAGGCCGTGATGCTCCATCTCGTGGGCACTAACTTTCTCTTTTTCTTCTCGCCGAACACCCCTACAGAAAACGCCTTTTCCAGTTTTGAAAATAGTACGCCTTCCCGGTACAGGGCAAACACGGCATCGGCAGCTTTCAGATCCCTGTCGTAGTAGGCCTTCTCGATCCTGTGGTCTACAGAGATATTTCCCGCAGGCTTGAACCCTTTCATAGGGGCACTTGGTCCGAACGGTTGGCTGTTCTCGCTGAAGGAAATCCGGCTCACTGGTTTTCTTGCGAGAGAGAGTTCCGAGTCGGCAGGCTTTGTCGACATGGAGACCTCCTGTAGCGTCTCGACTAATTTGGTGCCTAACTGAGCGTCCGAGACATTTGCTCTAAAGCAACCTCGTACCAAACTGTATCTGTAGTCTACGATCTCCTCGATCGACTTTCCCTTCCAAAGCTCAGGAGTATCGAGGAATTCTGTGTCCCCGTAAATCGCCGGGACCATCGGTCCGATGAACACCTTTGGATAGCCGAATCGCCCCACAAACACCCCGGGCGGCGAGGATCCTTGAATGAAATCGGAGTCCAAAAGGGTGCGGGCATTTCTGGCGAATCCCTCAGCCTTGGTGAGGATCGGGCATTTTGGTTTCCCGCAGAGAAGCTTCGCACCCCGGCAGGCAAGGCACATTTCCGCGGTCGGTCTTTCGATGACGAGCTTCGTCCTCCAGTTGGGCTTTGAGAGTAAGGGATTGGGAGCAAACCAAGGAAGAGAGGACATTTACAGCGGTTTCATCTCGAAAAATACTATTCCCTTCCACCGGCGTGTTTTCATTTGAGCTTGTCCTGGCTTTCCTTTCTATCCTCTGTCTTCGAGTTGTCTTTCTGGTCGAGTTCCTTAAGGAATTGTTTTTTCATTTGTGATTTCTGTACAGAGATGAGCGCCTCAGCGATAGCCAGGATCGCAACTGCGGCGCCGGCCAAGATTGCGTAGGCGTTCATTTCCCAGCTCTAGTCCACGTTCGTCGGGATTGCGGAAAAGTCAAACCTGAACGTAGTCTCGATCCTACTATAGTTTTCAATATAATCCAGTGCAAACCTGTCAGCGTTTTTTTCAGTCCCCCGATGGTGACCCGACGAAGATCTGATGCAGTGGTACATCTCGTGAAGAACGACAAAGGGATCGAAGAAATAGTTTTGATCCGCAAACGAGATCGAATTTGCTGATACGGAGTAAACCGCCAATGCTGTCTTCTTCCCCTTCGTGTGGCCGATCTCCAGCTTCGGAACTCTCAATCGGTATTTTCGGCTGAGAAGTTCTACCGCACTCTCCGTGTCCTTCGTCAAGATCAGCTTAACGATGGCCGCCTTGAATCGAGGCTGGTCAAGAAGAAGAAAATCCTCAAATGAGTCTGAATTCACAGAGGACCCGCTACCCTGCTCCAAAAATTTTCCATTTCATTTCCCGAGAATTCGATGCCCGAATATCGGCATATGGAGGCACGTTGATTGCATTTTCCTCAAAGCTACTTCCACGCGACAATGAAGGGAGTATTTTCCTTATCCAGCAGTCTTCCTATAAAGTGCTTGAGGTAGCGGTCAATATTCAGCTTCAACGCATCCTGTGGGGTGACCCAGATCGTACTCTGGATCTCGTTTGAATCCACTTTCGGCTCCTGATTTCCTTGGGCGCTACAAAGATAATCGAAAAAAATGAAGTGTGCCCGCTTCCAAAACTCTTTGGGATAAATTACCTGCTGAATGGAAATTAGCTCCAAGACCTTGATGTCAAGCCCTACCTCCTCTTTGATCTCACGGACGAGAGCATCTTCACATGTTTCCCCCAGCTCTACATGACCCCCCGGAACCGTGTAGAGCCCCGGCCACTTGTGCGAGTCGCACAGTAGAACGCGTCCGTCTTCCCTCTGTATCAGACCACCTACGGTCGGCTCCGGGAATATTTGCTCCAAAAGATTCTGCTCTATTTCTTACTGCATCCCGGTATGTATGTGTGCCCTTTTAGGTGGTGATCTTATCTCTCAAAGAGATCTGCGGAAAACATAAATTACTGTAATTGTGCAGTAAGGACTCCAAAAATGACCGTAAGCCAATTTGAAGCGGAAGAACGATCTCACGAGAATTACGAGCAGGGCACTCTATCTGATGAAAATTCGAGGGCTAGCTCTGCTCGGGCAGGGGGTCTGCAAAGTAGAAGAAATCCTCCCGCTCGAAATACCTCCAGATTCTGGTTTGAAAGATTCCTTACTGTTATTCAAAGGCAGAATCCCTCGGTCATAGATGTTTCCTTCCTGTCGCAGATCGCGCCGAGCAACGAAGGAAAGCTTCTTGCGCAACTGAAGTTTCTGGGAGTCATCGACGAGCAGGGGAAACCGACCAAGCTCTTATCGCTGCTGAATATGGTGGGGGAGGAGCAGAAAAAGGCCTTCCAGGAAATTGCGAGCGAAGCTTACAGAGAGCTCCAGACGGAGGTCAAGATGGACAAGGCGGTTCCAGAGGATCTTGTAAATTTCTTCATCAGGAAATACGCTTTCACCAGGGATAAAGCAATCAACGCTGCAAGGTTCTACTTGTACCTCGTGGAAAAGAGCGGGTTTCCCGTATCCGGGGAGCTGGGGGCCTTTCTCACTGAAAAAGCCCAAAGCTCGGCTCAGTCCAATGGGGCAGCTTCGGTTGCAACGACCCGAGTTTCGGAGAGATCAGCCGTTCGGGTGCCAAACAGAGATTCCAGAAGCTCCGGACTCTCGTCAATTAGCCGGCAAAGTCAGCATAGAAAGAACCGCTCTTCTGAAATTGAGGACCGGTCCCCCATTCAGGCGATCATCAAAATAAAGCTGGAGAAGGACACGCCGAAGGAGTACTGGGATAGGGTGCTTGCCCTGCTAGGCGAGAGACAGCACGCCGAGCTTTCCGCAGAGACGACGGGGGATCAGCCTAGCTCGGCATCAAGTGAAAATCTAGACCAAGAACTTTCGGGAGATTCCGCATTCACCTAGACATTGCATAAGTCTCGGATTCTTCGTTTCTAATCACGAAAAAGACCAAGCAGAGGAGAGCGGCAAAGCACGCGAGAGCTGAAACTCTACAAGATATTCAAGGATAATGCTTGAATCAGCATAGGCCATTAACAGTTTGATCTCTCAAACTGATGGAATTTTGGGGTATTTCTGCCGTCTTCCTTGTCAACTGACGGAGTTTGCACGGTGAAAATTCTTGTGGATCTTGCCGGTTTTTGTTCAGCTGACGACAGGCTGAAAGAAACAAGCTGGGCTCCTTTTTAGCTGTTTGTCTTTACAGAAACGGTTACTTCCTGGACAATTGGCTCCGAAGGCGTGCTTTCGCCGATCGCATCAGTTCCATCGACCCAGGCCATCTTGCGGCGAAGAGTAGACGTGTATAGGAGCTTCCAATCTAATCCTACCCTATCCGCCCAGGACTTGTAGACCCGCGGGTCGATGTAGTTGCGAAGGGATGTGTTTAGGTTGTAATCGCGAGTCATCTTGGTTAGCTCTACTTGTCTTGTCAGCTTTTCCACACGCTGCGCGAGCCTCGCTTTCTGCTTGTCCGTCTTCCCGACCTCTTGCTGCAGGTCTTTTAGCTTGTCTTCCTTTTTCTGCAGGGACTGCTCAAAGGTCTTCGGCGGCGTCCTCTTGTGATTGCATCTGACTGCGGCTTCGAGGTTTGCCAGCTTCGCCTGGTAGAGCTTGTCAAACTCCGGGGTGCCTTTTTCGAACTTGCCGTGTTTTTTCAAGTACGACTTTACAACAGAGGTAGCGTGGTACGTCCTAAACACCTTGGCCGTGACGCCTGGAGCGGCTTCGCTAAGGAACTCATTCACGTGTCGCGAAGTCACTCCGTCAAAGATCAGCTCTTCGGGGTTCTTTCCCTTCGTAAACTGCTTTAGGTTTTCAATTGCCACCCGGTCTTTGGGGTCAACTTCCAGTGTCTTTTGCCATCGAACATAGTCCTTTCCGTAAAAGTCAAAATCCACCGCGTTATCGCGAAACTTCAGATGCTCGACTCGTAGAGTGGATGCGCCAACCGTGTCGGCCTCGTCCTCGTCTTTCTCATCTCCTACCCTCATCGTCAGCCTGTCGATCAGAAAGCAGGCCGTGGCGATTCTACGAATTTTCATGTCCTTGGAGCTCATCGACTTTGAAATGAAGTTCCTCACCGTATCAATCGTCTTTTCCAGATCCACGGCTTTGTCGTATTTGCTCTTGTCCCTTGCCTGCCGTATGCTCGATGAATCGTGGAGCCAGACGTACTTCACCTTGTCAGAAAGTTTGTCCGTCCAGCAGGCGATCCACATGCAATCCGGCGAGTGAATGATTTTCCACTTTCCGCTAGGCGGCGAAGCAGATTCATCCATATTGAGAGTGATATCGTCCTCAAGGATCCGCGGCTTCCAGTGGCCTCGCATAGGGTGCTGGCCTCTCCCCATGAATAATCCCGGCGGCTCG
>JASHPQ010000188.1 GCA_030037995.1 Nitrososphaerales archaeon
GCGGTGTCGGTCAGGAAGGGGTCTAAAACTAACCGGGTACTGAGCAAGTCTAAGAATTTTTCCATAAACTGGATCAACTTTTCGGACAAGAAACTGGTCAGTCTTTTGTCGGAGAGTAATAAAGCTCCTGACAAGTTGAAGGCTCTCGAAATCCCATACGCGGAGGTTTTCGATGCCCCCGTTTTGGCTCAATCCCAGGCGTACGCAATTTGTGAAAAGAACTCGGTTCGAAAAGTGGGAGACCACGATCTGATCGTAGGCAGGCTTTTGGGAGCTATGGCTTCTCTTGACTTCGACGAAAACTGGAAGTTCAAGACCTATCATCCCATTCTCTATCTGGGAAGCACCTTTCCGGATCCGATCACAACTATTCCCAACCGTCGTATCACTCGAGGGTCTTGAAATCTGGAAAAGGTGGAACCTCTCTGCCAGTTAGAATTCTCGTTCATTCGACAGACTGGTTGCAAAGGGGGAATCTCGCCCGGCTCGATACATTAATCGCGGTTAGATTTAGGATTGTTCTTGGAAAAGGGTAAATTAGATCCGACGACCCTTGGAGACCTGGTCAAGAAGGGATTATGTTCTTACCGCTAAACCGTTGCGTTATTTTTTCGCCTAATCGGAGATCCATCAAGAGTGCTTTCGGAGAAAACTTATGGTCTCTCGCGCCTACAAAGAGAGAAATGTATCTATGTGTTCTCATTGTACTTATCTGAAGGAAAGGGTGTACAACGTAAATGAAGACTCTTGACTGGGACAGAAACTCGACGAGGGCGGTCATCGTCTCATCAAAAGCCATTGTGGCCGTCGTCGCTGTGGTGGCCCTTTTGATAACCTTGACGATAGTAGGATTCTCCAGCTCTTCCAGCTCATCGCCTACAACAACCGTGACTTTAACTCAGCTGGCTACGGTCTCCGACGGATTCACAAAGACAATCGCACTCCAGGCCGGCAATCAAAGTGGAGCCGGCATCGATCCTGAGCTCATCTACGCAGAGACTAACGAAAGCATCGTGACCCTTCAGGGCGTCGTGACTTCCAGCAACTTGCTAGAGCCTTCGGAATCCGTGCTAGGAACGGGATTCGTGATAAATTTCTCAAACAACTATTACATAGTGACCAATTACCACGTTGTGGGCTCCACTGTCAATTTGACCGTCACCTTCGCCGATGGCAATTCCTACGCTGCCAAAGTGATTGGCTCAGATCCGTACAGCGACCTAGCGGTCGTGACGGCTTCGGGTGTCCCCATTTCCGAGTATCATCCGATAACGATTGTGTCTTCGTCTACCCTAGAAGTGGGTCAGTATGTGGTTGCCATCGGAAACCCGTTTGGCCTCGCGAGGTCCATGACGTTTGGAATAATCAGCCAGTTGGGAGGGACGATTCAAGATCCTACAGCTGGTAACTTTAGCATCGCGGATGCCATACAGTTCAGTGCTCCCATTAATCCCGGGAATTCTGGAGGGGTCTTAGTGGACGGAAATGGATTCGTCGTGGGGATCACTACAGCCGTAGTGAGCGGATCTCAGGGAGTGGGATTCGCGATTCCCTCGGATACCATCATCCGGGAGTTGCCGTACTTAATCTCCACCGGATCTTACAATCTCCACTCATACCTCGGCATTAGCGGTGTTGACATGACCTATCAGCTGGCACAAGCTTCGCGCACAAATTACACATATGGTGTTCTCATAGAAGAAGTCGTCTCTGGCTCCCCCGCTGCTCGAGCAGGCTTGAAGGTGGGCACCCAAACCGTGACTATTGACGGTGCGCAGTACCTCGTTGGTGGAGACATTATCGTGTCCATAAACGGAACCAAAGTAGTGGATAACGATGCCTTGGCAACGTACCTGGCAGAGTATACCATTCCCGGACAGACTGCGGTACTCGGAATTGTCAGAAATGGTTCCCTAATCACCGTGGACGTAACGCTGGGAACTCGACCTCCGATAAGCTCGTAAAGAGGCGATTTTTGTTACTAGAAAAGCTAGTAAGAAATAAAACGCAAAACGCGAACCCTTCCTCGTCTGTACCTTGGATTTTGGTAAGATTGAGATCGGCATCGGAGTGGTCCTTGCCGTTCTCGGAATGATCTTCGCCCTTCAAGGAGTGGGCATGATCGGTGGGAGCTCCTTGATGGATGGGAATTCCATTTTTATCTACATCGGGTCACTGATCTCGGTGGGAGGGCTTGTCTTGGTCGCATTCGGTCTACGCCCCCCAACGCCTAAACCAAAGCGGGGAGAAGAACAGACGAGGAGCGATCTCCCTGCAGCGCCCTAACTCTTTTTCTGGGAGGATATTACCTGGATTATATTCCTCGCCTAGTGCAAAGCTCCCGCCAATTCTACCGAGGTCGCATCCAGAGCCCCTCTGAAGAAGCAACATCTCAGAGGGACATTAATTGCCAAAAAGCGCTTTGTCCTTTTGGCCCTTCGGCCTGCGAAGCAGGCTATAGAGAAGGGCTTTCTGCGTGTGCAGTCGATTCTCCGCCTCCTGCCAAACAACTGACTGAGGTCCATCGATGACTGAGCTTGAGACTTCCTCTCCCCGGTGCGCGGGAAGACAGTGCATGAAGATGGCATCCGGTTTTGCCAGTGACATGAGTTCATCATTTACCTGGTACTCCGGGAGAAATTCTCTCAGCCGCTCTTCTTTTTCGCCGTCCTCCCCCATCGAGACAAAGGTGTCCGTCACGACGACATCGGCCCCTATCACGGCCTCCCTGGGGGACTCTATGATCGAGATCTGGGATCCGCTTGACCTTGAAAGATATCTTGCCTTATCAAGCGCTTCTGGAAGCGGCCTGTACTTTTCCGGGCAAGCAACAGTAAAATTGGCGCCGGAAAGCGCAGCGCCGATCAGAAGTGAATTACAGACATTGTTTCCGTCGCCGATCCAGGCGATTGCCAACCCCCTCAATTTTTTCTTGAATTCTTTGATCGTGAGGAAGTCGGCGAGTGCCTGACATGGATGATAAAGATTGGAGAGTGCATTTATCACCGGAACGTTTGACCCTTTGGAGAATCTTTCAAGTGTCTCGTGTGAGTAGACTCTCGCCGCTATAGCCTGACAGAAAACAGAGAGCACTTTCGCAGTGTCCTCGGGAGTCTCCCCGCGGGACAGCTGCAATTCCTTCGAATTCAAGACTACTGCGTGGCCTCCGAGCTCGAACATTCCGACTTCGAAAGATACTCGAGTCCTCGTGCTCGGTTTCTCAAAAAGTATCGCGAGCGAGCTTCCGGGCGTCTGGTGGAGGAACTTTCTCTGCTGCCTTTCGTTCTTCAGGATTTCAGAGAGATCCAGGAGGGATCGAAATTCCGACGGCGATAATTCGTCGAGAGTGAGAAGGTCTTTCGAAAAATCGGACCCGAGTTCTGATGCTTGGGTCGTCATTTTGAAATAACTCCTCTTTGACGCTTCTTTGTTTTGGCGCGACACTCCGAAATCAGGTCCGTGAGTGAGGAAAACGTCCTCGCTACATCGTCCATCCTGATGACGACAATCGTATCTGTGAAGCAGCTTACGGTATCCTCGATGTTGACGTGGTTTTCAGCGATCTTAGTGTAGATAGTAAGAACCACGCCAGGGGTTCTCACGATCTCCTTCGGACTGTGCACGATGATTGCCGCCAGATCCGATTGCTCATCGAGCACGTCATCATCGTTGAACTTTTTGTGAATCTCCTCGAGGAGTTTCTGATCGAAGATCATCGTTATTGCAGAATAGCTTTCTGAAACTTGAAGGAACTCTTCCTGGTAGGTGGCGAGGATATTTCTCGCGGATTCGAGGGCCCTTTTACTCTTGTCGAGATTTAGCTTGGCTACATCCGTTCTAACATTCACCACGCTGCGACCAATCACTCCTTCGATTCCTCCTTCTGCCGGCTGGAACCTCGGTTTGATCCTCTTCACCGAAGTAACGAGCGAATCGAAATTTACCTTGCGGCCGAGATCCTTCTCGACCTTCGGTTTAATCAAACGTGCAATCGCGGTGTAGTTGCCGTACTTTCTGCTGAGAGCGTCCTGGAGCGAAAGATCGTTATCTATGACTCCCTTCACCACTTTAGATATGGAAATCGTGTTGACCAATACGGGTCATTACTGACTATTACCGTTAATTGTGACCAGAAGTTATAAAAGCCTATTGCACGGAAAGAATTTCTCGCGACCAGAAAGAAATTGGCTGAAAAAGTTGTACTCGCCTATTCGGGCGGCTTGGACACATCCGTGTCCATAAAATGGATCAAGGATAAGTACGGACTGGATGTAGTGACCTGCACTGTCGATGTGGGACAGCAGGAGGATCTCTCAGGAATCGGTGAAAAAGCAAGGGAGATCGGTGCGGTAAATCACCATCAGTTAGACGCGAAGGACGAATTTGTGAAAAGATTTGTTTTCCCAAGCATTAAAGCGAACAGCCTGTACGAGGGTGCTTATCCGCTCAGTACCGCCCTGGCAAGGCCGCTGCTTGCGGAGAAACTGGTACAGGTTGCGGAGAAGGAGGGAGCGATTGCGGTCGCTCATGGCTGTACAGGGAAAGGAAACGATCAGGTCCGATTTGATATCACCATAAAGGCGCTGAATCCCTATTTGAAGATCATTGCACCCGTGAGGGAATGGAACATGAATCGGGAAGACGAGATCAAGTACGCACAGAAAAACCATATCCCCATTAAAGCCGACAAGTCAGTTTTTTCAACCGATCAAAATCTGTGGGGCCGTTCCATCGAATCCGGGCCATTGGAGGATCCATTCACGGAGCCGCCTGATGAGGCATTCGAGTGGTGCGTTCCGGCGGAGAAAGCTCCCGACAAGCCCCAGTACTTGGAAATTGATTTCGAGAATGGGGTTCCGATCGCAGTTGATGGTCGCACGTCATCTCCGGTTGAAATGGTCCGATACGTGAGTCACAAAGCGGGGATGAACGGATTCGGCATTATCGATCATGTGGAGGACAGACTGGTCGGAATAAAGTCGAGAGAGGTCTACGAGTGCCCTGCCGCGCTGACCTTCGTACAAGCCCACAAGGATCTAGAGAAGCTCGTCCTCACCAGACATGAGTTATCCTTCAAATCCAAGGTGGAAGAGGAGTGGGCCTGGCTTGTCTATTCGGGCCTTTGGATGGAGCCATCGAGGTTAGCTCTGGACGCCTTCATCGACGCCACCCAGCAGCGGGTCTCCGGAACCGTGCGATTGAAATTCTTCAAGGGTGGAATGAGAGTCGTGGGTCGCAAATCTCCAGAGTCCCTCTACCAGCACAAACTTTCAACCTACGATCGCACCTCCACGTTCGATCAGAAGGCTGCGATCGGTTTCATCGAACTCTGGGGTCTCCCTTCGCGTGTTGCGAACGAGAAGCTTTCGCCTAACCACGGAAAGAAAAAAGCTCCACTTCCCATGGTGAACGCCACGCCTTCAAGGAAGAAAGCGTAATCTCGAAAGTCTCCGCTTTTTTCGTGAGTGGGAAGGGGCCGTGTTTTTCATATGGAGGGGATTTAATTGTCGACAATTTTGTTTGCCGAGAGAGCTGAATTGAAGTCAGAAAAGGAAAATATACTACACAAGGGACGGCTCGGTTCCTACTCCGCGGATGCTTCAAGGTACACTTCCTCCATCGATATCGATGCGAGGCTGCTTGAGACGGTAATTCAGATCAACTCCGCACATGTACTAATGCTCGTGGAACAGGGAATCATCGAAAGAAAAGTCGCCCGCGAACTTTTAATCGCCCTGAGCCAGGTGCCCAAAGATCTGGAAATGAGGGACGACCTCGAGGATGTCCACATGAACGTCGAAAATTTCGTGATCTCGAAAATTGGCAAAGACTTGGGCGGAATGATGAACCTTGCCAAAAGCAGGAACGATCAGGTCGCGACCGCGCTCAGAATGACCCTACGAGGCCAGCTCATCGCCATTGGAAATACGATTGTGGCGCTTGAAAAGTCACTACTCGATCAGGCAACGAAACACGCCGAGACCGTGATGCCTGGTTATACCCATTTGCAGAGGGGCCAGCCGGTCACTTTGGGGCATCTACTTCTCGCGCACTTTGACTCGTTGGACCGAAACTTTTCCAGGCTCGTCGATTGTTACCTGAGAACTGATCTCTCGCCCATGGGCGCCGGAGCGCTGGCATCCACCGGCTTTAAGATCAGCCGAGAACGAACGGCGGAGCTTCTTGGATTTGAGGCTGTCCTTGAGAATTCCATGGACGCCGTCTCGTCCAGGGATTTTGCGACCGAAGCGATCTACGTGTGCGCCGAAACTATGACCGATCTGAGCCGGCTCAGTGAAGAGTTGATCTTTTGGACGTCCAAGGAATTTTCTTTTGCTGAGATGTCTGATGAATTCTCCTCTACCTCGAGCATGATGCCTCAAAAAAAGAACCCGATCGTTCCCGAGATATTTAGGGCAAGAACGAGTCAAGTACTCGGAGACCTGATTGGCGCGATGGGAATCGTAAAAGCGCTTCCGCTGACATACAATCTAGACCTGCAAGAGCTGACGAGAAATCTCTGGAGTGCTACCGATAAGACTTCTACATCATTATCTATTCTCGCCGAGGTTGTTCAAGGGACGAAGTTCAACGTATCTATAATGATAGAGGCGGCCGTTTCAGACGAGTTTCTATACGCCACGGAACTTGCTGATTTTCTCGTCGAGAAGTTCAAGTTTTCTTTCCGGGAGGCGCATTCCCGCGTGGCAACACTCGTAAAGTATGGTGTCGAAAACAGC
>JASHPQ010000189.1 GCA_030037995.1 Nitrososphaerales archaeon
GGCATCGGCAACAACGCTCCCGTGACCTCACTAACGGTGAATGGCAGCGTCAGCTACAGGGTTACGTCGCAAAAAACTAGCTACACGATGGAACCCTTTGACTTCGCAGTGCTCGGGAGCGCTTCCTCCACCGCTGGAATTACTATTACATTACCGCCGGCAAAAACGGCAGCCGGAATGATCGTGTTCATTAAGAAGGTTGACACAAACCCGCATGCAGTGACCGTGGCCGGGAGTGGATCGGATATGATCGAAACCAATGCTTCCGTTCCGCTGAACAAGCAGTTCGACAGCCTCCAATTGATATCAAACGGTACGAGCGTGTGGTACATTCTTGGGAGCTCAAAGTGCGGCGGGTTCGTCTCGTAAATCATCTACGAAAGCTATTGTCACTCTTTCGGTTAGGGATTCGCACCGTCGCTCCTTCGTCCACACTAGATGTGAATGATACTGCGATGGTATCACGCATTGGGTTGGCGGACAGTGGCTCGCTCGTAGGTTCCCTCTAGGGAGAATTTCGGAAGCTGCGTCAAAGCCGGGATACACTTCGGAGTACCCTGTAGCGGCGAGGGGACTAGTTTCAACCACAAGGAATCTTGCGTGGAGATTTTCAGGGCATATTTTGCAGAGCCCGCATCGCAAATTGTCGATAGGCGTTCTTCAGACACGGAATGAGAATAGACGATAGTATCGGATAAACTTCGAGGTCAGCGTTCGGATCAGCGACTTCAGTAATATGGGACGCTTCTCCAAGCTCAAGTAAGCTTTGCCGTAACTGTACCCGACGCAGTCACGGTCGTTTTTTTTGCCTTCCAAGTTCCTGCTCGTGAAATTTATTGCGGCCGTCCGGTTCCAGGGGTGAATGGGTTCAAACCCAGTCCGTGTCGAAAAAAAGAGAAGTTGGATGCGGGACTAAGACAAGGGGCTGGAGCTTTATTTGGTAGAATCGCTGTTCAATTCGTAAATCCCCTATTCGCCCAAGCACATTTCTAAGAATTATGAAAGAGATTTAGGGCAACCTTGCCAACGCGAAAAAAATGATGGTTGAGCAGAACGAAGATTTTATAGCCCCCTACACTTCCTCATTGAGAAATGCTGTTCAAGCTATGTGGGAGCGAAGGCGGCAGTTACGGTGCCCGAGGCTGTGACAGTCATCTTTGTCGCCCTGGATATGCTGCTTGCGAAAGTTATTCCGGATGTGCCGCTCCAGTTCGAGAAGGTGTAGCCTGAGTTGGTGGTTGCAGAGATCGTGGTAGGACTGTTTGCTACGTACCAGTTAGTGCCCGGAGCTACAGTTCCAGCTCCCGATGGGGAAATGAGGAATGTGACGTAGTACTCATCGAAGTACTCCACACTGATTGGTGAAGCGCTGGTAATCGTTCCCTTGGATTCGGAGTCGCTCGAGATCCATCTCTCAGTGGATGTTGAACCCTGCAGAACTGTCGGAGAGACTGCCCAGGGGGCACCTGCATCCATCCAGTAGCTCGCAGCTGTGGTGGTCGGATTCCTGTTAAAGATGTGTCCAAACTCTTTGGTGCTGAACAATGGATTTGCAGAAGAATCTACACTTCCATCCGAAGTGTAGTAGGAGATGGCAACGTAGTACTGGTGATAGTACTCATCTGCAACGGTGAAGGACGAGGCAACGGTTCCGCTGTAGGCAGTGGCTGAAGCCCATCTCTGAGTGGAGGTCGATCCAGACAGGACAGTCGGGGTAATCGACCAAGCTCTGGTTACGTCAAACCAGATATCCTGTAGGCCCGTAGTTAGAGGAATATGCACCACCACTCCCAATTGATAGCCATTCGCATCCGGCGCGGCATAGCCGGTGCTCCCATCAGAGATGGAGAATGAAATGGCTGCCTGATATTGCTTGTAATAGTTTACATTATGGGAATTTCCTCCGGTTGTATCGGTAAACGTTGTTACTCCACTTGATTCCCATCGGGAATTTGCCGCTTGTCCCGTGGGATTGGTTGGGAAAGTGACCGCTGTATTATAGTCGGACCAGCCGCTTGCCGAAACCTCGCCGGCACCACCTGCGGGATTGATGGTCGCTATCACGCTTCCAGGAGTACCCAAGTAAGTTCCGGCGATTGGAAAGGATAGCCCAGAATCCCAAGTCGTCTGAGCAAGGGGAGTAATTTGGTACGTGTTCTGAAGCTGATAGTAGTAAGTATAATCCTGCTCCGCACAGGTTCCGCTTGTACATGTCGTGAAGGATTCCGATGATGCGGCGCCGCTAAAGACGTACCTGGAATTAGTAGTCGCAGCCGGCACCGTTACCGTGACTTGACAGTTTGGTTCCGCTGTGAAAGTGGCAGCAGTTCCATCTCCGCTGACCGAAGCGATAGATATGCCGCATCCACTCAAGCCGAATGTCGCAGCCGTCACGCCCGTCTCGGCGGCTGTCAATTCAACAGAGCCAGCAATAGGCACAACGAGAGATCCGAGGGCCGCACTTGGCATGACGCCATTTGGTGGATACGACCTGATCCGCATGAAGTATAGCGTGAAGGCGAGATAATTGTCAGTATCGCTGGTCGTAATTCCCACGGATGTGGAAGAAGATGGTACCGTGGTCGTGCTCGTGGTGGGTGAATTGTAGTTGTACGTGAACGTCACTGACGAAGATGATCCCCAGTAGACGCTCCAGATCAGGAATTCGCTTTGAGTTGGAGCTGTCGAATAAAAGCCTTGAGTGGGAGTCGCTCCGTTACCATCGATCCACCCAATCTCGCTATTGCCTAAATATACAGGAGCTGCTTCGACCCCTTTGTCTGGATTGTTTGTGACTTGTGAAGTATATCCAGCCGTTAGAAATCCGTCAGAGGCAGTGGACGTAGTTGCGCTTGCATAGAAATCTAAGATCTGCGTCGAGTCCAATCCATAGTTATTGTTGCTTAGCAGATATCCATTTTTTCCCGAAAATGTGATTCCATTGTCCTGAGTCAATCCCGTCCCGCCGCCAGTCCATCCCGCAGGTGTCGTAGTTCCTGCAAAGTTCTGATATAGCGTTGGGAACACAACCGCCCCATTATCATACTCTCCATACGTGGATGACAATTGCGGAGCTTCACCCCAGAAATTTCCGTCAAATTCTACAGACGTCGCTTCGAACACCATGTAGATGGTGAGCATTCCACCGCTACCACTTATAGGCGATGTGAGTTGGACCCAAACTGTTGCGGAGGTGGCGGAGGGCGAACAAGACGGCGAGCAGGATTCCAACCACGCATAAAGTGGCGTGTTGCAACCGGTGTCTGCACAGATGCGAATATTTCCGAGGTCTGAGGCTTCGTAACTGGAGTAAGTTGATGGATTAAAAGTGATCATCTGCTGGAATGGATTCGGCGTCGCACTCGGTTCACTGTTGGTAATAGTTACTGGAACATAGGCAAGAATAGAAGGGTCGGAAGAAGATACCTGCGAGCTTTGAGCGCTAACAGCCGGAAACTTGAGTGGTGCATTAAGTAGTGAAACGGAAGACGATACTACTAAAAGAGAAACAACAAGAAACGAAATTAAAATCTGTGCAGTTTTTCTCATGTTGCGCTGGCTTAAAATGAGTGCATTTACGTCTTCCTGTAGTAATGGACAATTGCCCGAGAGGGATGTTTAGTATTGCGCGCGGGCTCGATCGGGGCGAAATTGTCAGGGCTACCTCGGCGACCAAAGGAGAGTCAACCGTCTGCGTGGCGGACGACGGAAGCAAGATATTACCGTACGAGTCACTAAATTTCAGAATCGGCAAGTGAGTGAGAAGTCACCAGTAATAGATTCTGGACAAACCTCTTGAACGCGCGAGCTTGAGCAGCTCCTTCAGTTGGGTCTTGTAAGCTATCTTCCCGAGAACCTTCAACCGTTTCCGTTCGCTTCTTAATCGCCCCGAAACCAAAAGAAGATGAGAAAGCGCTGC
>JASHPQ010000190.1 GCA_030037995.1 Nitrososphaerales archaeon
AGAAAAATTTGATGTTCGAGGAAGGTAGTTTCACTGACATATTTCCTGCGGTAATAACACCGTTTCCGGAAAACAGAGACGTAGGCCGGGAAGGACTGAATCTTGACCAAGGGATTGTTGGGGTCAAGAGGTTTCCGGGCTCTCGTCAATGGGAGTACCGAAGTCGTCTCTTTCGAGAGAGCCCAGAATAGCTCAGCGACCTCCTTGGCTACGCCTTGAGAAAGCTTATATCTTGGGTAACGCTGCGGGGGTTTGAATCGTATTTGAAATTGAGCGCGGACCGAGGAATAGGCCGAACTACCGTCCTTTTGGTGGTTGTTGTTATTGTGATCATCGTTGCTGCAGGTGCTTACGGTGTCATTAGTCTATCCAAGTCTTCATCAACTACGGTATCGACCCCATCAACGTCAACTACCTCTTCTCTCACATCGTCCTCCACACCTTCTACATCCTTGACATCTTCCTCGTCATTTTCATCTTCCTCGTCAACTAGTTCCAGCACTTCATCAACGACATCAACCTCAACTAGTTCCAGTGTCCCGCCATCCGCCAACGTCTCCACCTTAACCATTGATGACGCTGTGTGGCTCGATGAACCCGGTGATCTCAATCAACTTACCGCTTTTGAAACAACACCTTATCCAAATTGGGCGATGTATGACGTCTATCAGACTCTAGTAACGGTGAATATTTCTCAGGAATATCAGACTGGTGTGATTACTTATTTGCCCATGCTCGCGCAGAACTGGACAATCTCACCCAATTACACGACTTACACTTTCAATCTGAGACAGGATGTGCATTTCTCGGACGGTAATCCTTTGAAAGCATATGATATTTGGATGATGATGTACATTTGTTACTATCTTAGCGACAACACGTCAGCCTGGGTCGATAGCTACGATCTCTTCAATATGTCCAACGTAAATTTCGGTAACTCCACCATGTCGATGATCAATCAGACTGGAGGATTAATCAATCCATCTCCGCAAGCGATTGCTCTAATGAGTAATCAGTCCTGGCCTATCTATGTAACTGGTCCTTATACTATAGTGTTTCATCTACGAGCCCCCTTTGATTGGTTTCTGGGCCTGATGATTGACTGCGTAGCGAACGTTTATGACGCTCAATATGTTATGGATCATGGTGGGCCGGGGACGCCCACTCAATTCAACACTGCCTTCGATCTTTATCCAATAATACCGGGAACCGGGCCATACGTTGTTACCGGGGCCTTAGAAAATTCATACGTGAAATTTGCCCAAGATCCGAACTACTGGGGCAATAGTCTTACCGCGAGTGAACTAGCGGCTCAGCCTCTGTTTGACCCTGGTCATGCAAAGACTGTCATTGTATATTACAAACCGGACGATCTGACAAGATATACCGATCTGGCTTCGGGCGCGGCGCAAATTTCGGCAATAGATCCTGATGATTGGGATTTGGTAACGACTAATCCCGGTTATGCCTATTTCCATGGCTCAAGCTATAGTGGACAGGTAATGTTCATGTCGCTCAATACTCAGATGTATCCCACAAACATTACGGATGTTCGGCAAGCAATCGTGCATGCCATAAATTATAGCGCCATCAATCAAGAAGCCTGGCTAGGTGCTTTGAAACCTTACGTAGGGCCAGAATATCCTGCCTGGAATCAGTTCTATGACTTACCTGGTCTGGCTCCCTATCAATACAATCTCACCCTTGCCAACCAATATTTAACCAAGTCTGGGGTTAATGTTAGTAATTTACCAACTCTTACATTGGATATAATTACTTCATGTGGTGTATGTTCAGCCCAAGCGGAGATTGTACAGTCAGATCTAGCCCAAATTGGAATAAACGTGCAGATTAATGTCATGACGGAGGGGGCCTATTTTGGTCTTTATTTTGCAGGACCATATTCTGTTGAGGCTAAAAATCCCACAGCATTAGGACAACTATCATTCATTACAGGAGGCGTTACATGGGGTCCTACGGGACTCACTCCTGCAGACTACTTCGAAGCCTTCGTGAGTTGCGATTCATTGGTTGGAAATCAGGCTCTGTACTGCAACCCTACTGTTCAAACGGCTGTCAATGCATTCACAAGTAGTAGCAACTTAACTTACATTCAATCAACAGTTCGTCAAGCAGAAGCACAGATATACAATGACGCACCCTATGCCTGGATCGGAGTCAATACTTTCTGGGAAGGGATCGGCGGATCTCTCGTCTGGAAAACTGGTGTAATAACCGGTTTTCTCACTGACCCAGTATGGGGGACAGGGCAAGACGATCTACCTTTCTTCAACACCATAACTTTCGGCTAATCTTGCAAAGAACCGCTGATTACAACCCTAGCCAAAAGCCCGAACTTTGAGAAGCAGGTACCGTTACGGATCGTTTTAGCTTTTCCCCTGCGCGCATATTTCAAATCTTTTCGCAAGACGTGACCTGAAAAGCGGTTATGCAGAGGGTACGCTTCTATTTCGATTCTCTCACAAGTGACTCGAGTGCATCCAGTCGCAATCCGCTGATATCGGAAGTGGCCGGCGAGTCCATGGCAATTACAGGAACTACACCCTTCGGAAGTTCCATCAATTTCTCTCGAATTTCCTCAACACTTCCGATCAGCGACAGCTCCCCTATCAGTTCTTCATCTACAGCTTCCGAAGCTCCCTTGCTTCCACCTCTTGAATGGCCAGCGATAATTTTCTTCACGTTCTCTTCAAACCCGAGCTTCGACAGGTTTGCCGCGTAGAACTTGCCCATGGAGGCGATGTAGAACCCGATGTTTCTCGCAACCTCCACTCTAGCCCTCGTCACTTCTTCAGGGTTGCGAGTAATTTTAAGCGGAAGGTACGCGAACAGCGTCTTCTTCTTTTTGCCATCAGATTGCTCTAAAATTTGGAGCGCACGGGACATTCTGGAGAGTGGATACATGGTGACGATTGCTCCATCCGAGATCTCTCCAGCCAGTTCCAGATTTCTTTCTCCCAAGGCCCCGATGTAGATCTCCTGCTGGTCCAGTCGAGGCCTCGTGTAGAGTCTAAAACCTGATAGTTTCAGGATCTCGCCGGAATAGTTCAGCTGCTCTCCCCCGGCGACTCGTCTTACGACCTCGACGAATTCCTTTGTCCTCTGTGTCGGCCTTTGGAAGGGTACGCCGTGCCAGTTTTCCACTACTGCTCTTGCACTGGAGCCCAATCCCAAAACGAATCGCTCCGGCGCTATTTGATCGAGCGTCGCACAGGCCATTCCAATAAGAGCGGCTGACCTAGAGAATATGTTTAGGACGCCGACGCCTACTTTTATTCTTGAAGTGAGGCCCAGTAGGTAGCCCGCGGTGGAGAGGGCTTCCAGTCCCCAAGCTTCGGTGAGCCACAGGTACTCGAATCCGAGACGATCGGCTTCTTGAGCGATCGCTCTTGATGATTCGATCGTTGCCCCGCGCCAGTTAATGGAGACGCCTAACCTCATAACGGAATTTCCACCACCAAAAAGCAATGACTAGAGTTATTAGAGATTAATTTGGCTCAGAAGACGACCTGATTGTCGGGAAAATCAGAGCCACTTTCACATCGTCTTGGTCTGTTTTACGGCCCACTTGGAACCAGCCGAGGGGAGGAGACCCCAAACGTGGAGCCAGCATCCTTTTGAGTAAAATTTGTTCCTACGCGGTCTCGGCTTCTTCGTGCTCGTCGTTCTCGGATACTTCCTGTGGAACTTCCGGGAACTTTGTCCTCATGCGTTCTTCTACTATGGCGCTCGCTTCCTCTATTACCTTCTCCGCTTCTTCGCTGTTCGTCTCAAATGAAAGCTGTCCTCCATCAATTTGGCCGGCATCTACGAGAATCCCCGAGAGAAGGCTCGAAATCTCACCGATTTCTTGCTCGGCATCTGGCACCAGATTGACCAGCCCTGGCTGAACATCCTTGATTGCGTTGATTGCCGGTGTTAGGGTATTTGCGATGTCTCCCAAGTCTTGGACGGTGTTCAGTCTCAGATTGAGCTGTTCTAGCGCGAGCTTTGCTTGCGTGACGATATTGCTCATCTTGCGAACCTCTGAGAGTTCATTTGCGAGCATGCTCGCCCGCGTCGTATCATTTCTTTGCATTGAGACGACGATCTTTGAGAAAATTGAGGCGTCCTTCTCCTTCAATTTGGCGGTTGCCTGTTCGAGTTTTACCACCTGAATCTGGATCTGTCTTGAAGCAATCTCAAGCTTCGGCCTCAAGGGCTCCACAGATCTCCTGCTTCCAACGAGTCTCGAACCCAAACCTTCTGTGTTTTTCGGAGGTTTCTGCCATTTTTCAGAGAATTTGGCCAAACAGATCTACCACTAATCGTAACGTATTCCACTTCCAGACCCTCCGGGGAGCATAAGGCCCCGTGTTAAGAAGAATTTACTCCTAGAACGAAATTATTTTCCAATTTGATAATGGGCGATCTCAGGGGACATCCCAAAGTGGCACTCTCCCTTTTCGCCTCATTTTTCTCCAGACAACATGCCTCCAGAGATCCGATTCACATTTTGGCCGCGCTTTCAACCCTGTAACCTGCT
>JASHPQ010000191.1 GCA_030037995.1 Nitrososphaerales archaeon
CCGGTTCGGTGTAACGTCGGGAAGGAGCGAAAGACTGAATTTCAAAATGTCTGACCTGGAACTTCCCTTCTTGCCGATGACCAAATCTATTTATCTATTTTGAACTTGATTTCATGAACCAATCGCTCTCAAGCATTTCATGTCAAGCCTACACCAGAAAAAATTCGATCTACTCCTCATTTCCGCAAAGGCTTAAATCTCGAACGACGGGGCAAGCATGGAGGAGATTTTTGTACCTTGATTTCGCTTCAGACCCGCAAAGTATTGATCGATGGAGACTGGCGTTCATCTTCTTCGGGAGCCGTATTTCAAGTGGTCAACCCGGCCTCTGGCGAGCCGATTTTCCAGGTTCCAAAGTGTACATTGGAAGATGTCAAGAAGGCCATCGATGCGGCGAAGAAAGCTTCAAAAATAATGGCGGGGCTGCCAGTCGGAGTTAGAGCACAACTCCTGAAGAAGGCTGGTGAAATCGCAGAGTCAAGAAAGGAAGAGATCGCGCGCTCGATTGCGCAGGAGTGCGGCAAGACAATCCGCGAGGCTAGGGAGGAAGTCTGGTTTTCAAACATTCACTATGGAGATGCGGCGGCGGAAGTCATGCGCTACAGAGGTGCGGTTCTGCCGTCCACTGCCGATCAGGTCGCGACATCGGCTGGTGACCTTAAGGGTGGTACCTCGAAGAGGATACTCGTAACGAAGGAGCCCATTGGAGTGGTGGCGGTGATCTCTCCGTGGAATTGGCCAGCAGATATACCCAACATTGGCCTGAGCTTCGGCCTCGCCGCAGGCAACGCCGTAATCCTGAAGCCTTCCAGCTATACACCGATCAGCGGCCTCCTGCTCGCCGAGATATACGAGGCAGCGGGTTTCCCCAAGGGTGCCGTCAACGTTGTTACTGGTTCCGGCGGCGAAGTCGGAGACGCCCTGATCAGGAGTCCAGATATTGGGGCAATTGTGTTTACTGGCAGTGTAGAAGTTGGCGAAGAGATTACGAGGAAGGCGGGAATCAAGAAACTCCTTCTTGAGCTAGGCGGGAACGGTCCGATAGTGGTCATGGACGATGGGAACCTCGAGCACGCCGTTGAAGCTTCCGCCGTGGGCGCGTATTACCTTGCTGGACAGTGCTGCACTGCGGCTGAAAGGATACTAGTGCAGGAGAGCATCCATGATAGATTTGTCGAGAAACTTGTGGAAAGGACGAAGAAGGTCATCATGGGAGATCCTATGAAGGAAGAGAGCGATATGGGCCCACTCAACAACGAGCCGAGTGCGAAGAAAGTAGATCAGCATGTCAGTGACGCTCGAGCGAGAGGGGCAAAGATATTGACTGGTGGTAAGAGGGATCGACTATTCCACGAACCCACTGTCATCGACAAAGTAACGCCAGATATGCTGGTCTTCCAGGAGGAGACTTTCGGTCCGATTGCACCGATCACGACGTTCTCAACGATGGAGGAAGCTATCGATCTAGCCAACGCAACGCCTTACGGGCTGACGGCCGCTGCTTTCACGAGCAGCCTCAGAAGGGCGTTCCTACTTGCTGAAGGCATCAAGGCCGGAACAGTGAATATCAACGAGACGACGAACTATTGGGAGCAACAGGCGCCCTTCGGAGGAAACAAGAAGAGCGGACTCGGCCGCGAGCTCTCAAACTGGATAATGGAAGACCTCACCGACACGAAGACTATCACCTTTGACATCGAGAAAGTGGTTGACAGATAGGTTAGGATAAACTGCGCCTCAATCGTCGACTGGTCTAAAACTCACTTTTAGGCGACCCTGCTCGCGAGTCCCTTCCACTCCTTTTCCCTCAGGATGAACTTCATCACCTTGCCCGTCGAGGTCTTCGGGAGCTCTCCGAACTCGAAATGCTTAGGGCACTTGAAGTGGGCAAGTTTCTCCCGGCAAAAATCGGATAACTCCTTCGCCGTGAGGCTCTTGCCGGGCCTCAGGGTAACGAACGCTTTGGGCACTTCGCCCCACTTGTCGTCCGGGACCGCCACCACCGCGGCCTCCAGCACCGAGGGGTGGGAGTAGAGTACCTTCTCGACTTCGACGCTCGATACCTTTTCCCCTCCAGTGACAATTATGTCCTTGCTCCTGTCGCGGATCTCAATGTAGCCTTCCGGATGCACCACAGCCAAGTCTCCGCTGTGAAACCAGCCTGCCCTGAACGACCGTTCAGTGAGCGTCTTATCCTTGAAGTATCCGAGCATCACCGTGTTTCCCTTCATGACTATCTCACCCATTGTCATGCCGTCGTGCGGCACTTCCTTCATGCTCAGATCGACTACCTTCGTTTCTTGGGCATTCAGATGTGGGATTCCCTGCCTCGCCTTGATCGCGCAACGCTCCACGAGGGATAGACCATCCCATTCGCTCCTCCACTCACAGAGGGTGTTTGGACCGTAGGTCTCTGTCATTCCGTAGAGGTGGGTCACCTCGACGCCGAGCTTTTCCATGTTCTCGATGACCTTGGGAGCAGGAGGAGCTCCACCAGTGAACACCTTGAGTTTTTTCTTTAGGGCGATATTCTTGGACGCCGCGTGGGACGCAAGCGTCACCAGGACTGTGGGCGCAGCGCATAGGTGGGTGACCCCCTCGCTTTCGATGATGTTCCATACCTTGACGGGATCGACCTTGGAAATGGTAATGCTCTTCGAGCCGGCCCCGACGACGGCCCAGGTGTAGCACCAGCCGTTGCAGTGGAACATTGGGAGAGTCCAGAGGTAAACAGAATCGCTTGTCATTCCACTCGTCATGATGTCGGAAAGGGCGTTGAGATATGCCCCCCGATGAGAGTACATGACGCCCTTCGGCTGACCCGTGGTACCGGATGTGTAATCGATAGCGATCAGCGAATTCTCGTCTTGGATTTCAAATGAAGGAATCTTCTTGACTGCGGATTCGAGGAACTCATCATATTCCTTGATTGAAGGATAGTGCCGTGGAGGGTGTAGGATGGAAGAGATAGCGATTGCCGTGCAGCTCTTGATCTTGGTCAGAATCGGCTCAACCACGCCGAAGAGCTCCCGCTCGAAGAAGAAGAGCTTCGATCCGGAGTGTCTTAAGATGTAGAGAATCTCATCTGAGGTGAGCCTATAATTTATCGCAACTAGTGAGGCCCGCGCGAGCGGAACACCAAAATGAGCCTCGAGCACCTCCGGCCGGTTCATGGACAACAACGCGACCCTATCTCCGTTGGAGATGCCAGCAGTTCTTAGGGCGGAAGCGAATTTAACGACTCGGTTAGCAAATTCCGAGTAAGTAAAGGCCCTGCCATCGTCAGCCGAACTTACCGCGACTCTATCCCCATAGGCGTTGGAGCTCCTCGCGAGGAAGGAAAGCGGTGTAAGTTCGACGTGTGCGTGCAGAGCGATCTTCGCGTTTGGAGGCATACCCTGCTCTAACGAATTGATTTTGCTTCCTGCATCTCAAATTGAAATAAGAATAACGGCGACAATCGCGAGACTTATTCCAATCCCCTGCGTAAGAGTCAGCTTCTCGTGAAGAAACAGTAACGATATCACTATTGTGATAAGCGGGTAGAGCGATGTAAGCGGGACCACCACCGCGGCCTCTCCGGTTGTGAGCGCAATGTTAAATCCCACGATCGCGGCGACCGAGACCGCGCCAGCGAGCAGTGCGAAGACGATCGCAATGTCGTTGCCGACGACGTGAATACTCGGGCGGTAAAGAAGGAACAACACTGGCGCCACCCATACGAAACCTAAAGTGTAGAGGATGGTCGCGTTCCTCCATCCCATCGAATCCACGGCAATCTTGCTGAAAACTCCCCATAAACCGAAGGAGATTATTGTCAGAATAGACCAGTAAATCCAGCTCGGCATTTGGCAAAAACAAATGACGCTTTAGGATAAAAGTGTAACAGAGAGAGCGGCTGCAAACGAGACTAAAGGGAACCATCGCTGGACGATCGAGATCACGGCGAAAAAGAGACATCTTCCGTCCATTGTCGTCTCAATCGACTTCAATTTTTAATAATACGTAGGAGTCCCGCAATCCGTTTTCAAAGATTGTTAACTCGCCCTAAATCAATCTTATTTTGGTTGTACAAAGAGCCTAGCTGCTGATCGCGCGTACAGATTAAAGCGGAAATAGCGCGCGCTGGAATCCAAGATAAGAAAAAATGGTAGGATGATGTTCTTGGAAAATGTCGAGATCCTTATGCTCCTTGCTGGTAGAGGCTGACGAACTGGGCTGCATTGACGTCAACGTAGTTGGAGCCTAGCTGGTTCATTATGGCCTGCACTTCCGACAATCCTGGATTATTCGCCCTCATGATGACGTAGACAAGGTGGACTCCCTGCGCAGTGAAGCTTTTGATCTCAGAGACTTGACTCGAGACATCCGCGCTGGTGAAAGTTGCAGCTTTCGGGTCAGCCCAGAACGACGAGTAAAATACGGGAATTCCAGAAACCGTCTCGGGTGCGTGGCCATTATTCTGCCAGAGTAACACCGCCTGCGGCGAAGTCCCGCTGATGTAGGTCTGCAACTCGGAAGTTGTCGTCGCGTCGATCTCGAATTGTACTTCAAGATTCGCGTTCTGATCCAGCCCCTTCGCCGTGCTCAACCATGCAGCCTCGTCAGGCAGATCATTGGGATAGACGTACCCTCCTCCACCTGAAGGACTACTCACGAAACTTTGGAGCGCACCCTCAGTCTGATACCAGCGGGTTATGATCGGAGGAGCAACTTCCGCGAGTATCGGATTGATTTGCCACGACGAAGCTACTTCATCTCTATAGGGTTGGTTGGTCGTCGGGTCGATGGCCGTCCAGTGATCCCAGTTGTAGTACATGTCGTAGTTTATACCGTCACCTTGAGTCTGGAGGAACATTACGTAAGTCTTCGATTTGTCATAAGTTATCGAAGTCGTTGATGATTGCTGCAGGTTGGTGGCCGTCGGGAACCCGCTATAGACGCTGAGATCTGTCGCAGTGTCACTGAGAATCATCAATGCACCGTGCTCCGAAAGGAAGCCCACGGTGTTCTCTTCCCCGCCAAGGCCGAAGGAGCCAAGCACCGGGGTGTTCTGCGGATAATTCGAAAGGACGCTTGCAGCGAAAGAGGCTTCTTGAGAAGTTGGGGCGGTCGTTTCGCTGAACGAAAAGACAAAGGCCTTCCACTCGACTTCGTAGTCGGTCAGGGAAACTCTTCCCGCCGGCTCCAGTGAGAGAAAGCTCTTGGTCACGCTACTACCCACCAAGTTCCAGAGCCAGGTATAGGCGGTGAGGTCGTTAGTGAACATCCCGTTCAAGTTGTACAGGATGTCAATATTGGAACCGAACATCTTCTGGATGGTCGGCAGGTCGGAGGAAGAAACGGGAAGCGCGGTGTACACTCCCGCCAGCGTTTTGGCTAGATTCACCTGAAGCGGAAACAACGGGTCGTTCGCATTAAACTCGATGATTTTCACCTGATCGTTGCTGTTTTCCACGTAGCTAGCAAACTGTTGGATCATGGCGGTCGCGGTGGATTGTTGCACGGACACCCCGTAGTTCGATTCCAGATAAGAGAGCCAGCTCTCGTCATCCGTCTGCGAAACAAGGAAGATTCTGGGCTGGGTGCGCGCGACGATTCCCTGGAGCGCCGCGATCGTGTAAGATAGAGGAGACTTGGTCCCTCCTACATTGACTTCGTAGAGCGAAGTGGGAGTACCTGGAGACTTTGGCAGCGGAAACAAACTGGAGGAGGTGGACTGGGCCGCAGCACTGGAGGCTAGTGGAAACGCTGTCACGTGCCCGGCATAATCAAACGATGTCAATATTGATGGAAGAGCAAGGGCAACGATGACAAAGATGTTGATGTAGATGAGGCGTCGATAAGATCGCCTAGATCTCATGAATTGGAACTTGGGATTCGATCTATGGTGTAGAATGGCCTCTGCGAAAGGAAGCTTCTTGCGCATCTTCTAGAATTCGAGACGCGTCGCACCGAGAAATAATTCTTAAACCCAACGAATTTAACAGCCCGAAACTGGCCGGAATTATATTGCAAAGTACTGCAAATAAGTGCAAGTTTCAAGAATTTTGGGAAAACCGCGAACTATCCCGAAACGATCTTCAACTGGCGGGCGATTCTTGGTAAATTCTTGCATAGCCTCTTCTTTTGGGACGACCGAGGGCCTTGAGCCTGCCCCAGAAATATAAAATTTGTCAACAAGAAAAGAGTTTCCGATCGAATCTACTAGAAGAAAAAATTAGAGCTCAAACTTCGTCAGCTGATCCGGAAAGGAAATTGCAAAAGCTGCTTTTTCTATTCGTAAATTGAAATTTCACTTAAATAATCAACCCGACATTTCACAAACCTTGCAAAGAATCTTGAATTCATCAAAACCAGTAGATAGAAAAATACTGAGTCTGATTTTGGCCAGCATCTTTCTTCTGACAGCTCTTTCTGCGGTTAACTACGTTTCATTTGCATCTACAGCTCCACCCTTTTCTGC
>JASHPQ010000192.1 GCA_030037995.1 Nitrososphaerales archaeon
TAACAAAGCATATTTAATCTGGAAGACCACTTTGGTTTGTTAATCTGTATTTGCCCTCGGTGAAGATACTCACGGTTGCCCTCGTGGTGGTGGTAATCGGGATCATTTCTTCTGCGATCATAATGGGTGCTTCTATTAATATTCCAGTTTCAAAGGCCGGAGGCGCGACGACCACTCAGACATCTGTGGTGCTTCAAACGGTGAATTTGACCAATACGTACTCCACAACGGTCCCGGTAACCTTGCTTCAGACCCAGACCTTCACAACAACGTCGACCCATCTCAATATTTCGAATGTAGTTCAGACGGTGAATTCCACTGAAGTCACGACGGATATGTACGTGACCACCTCTAGCCAGGTGGTGTATGTTACAAGTTCCATTTATTACATCACGACCGAAGTTGCGATAAGTTATCAATACAAAAATGGTGGTACAACCACATATACCGAATCGAGCACCATCACTTACAGCACGACCGTTAATGTTGCATCCTCCACTGTTTACACGACCGCGACGATTACGCCGACAACTACCGTCACGAGCACCAGTATCGGCACCACCACCGCAACCCAGACCATTCCGACCACTGTGACTACGGTCAATTCCACTTCAACCCAGACCCTTCCGACTACTGTGACGACTGTGGCTTCCACATCGACACAGACCATAACCGTCTACACTACGCCGACCACAATCGTCTCAACAGCTACAACTACTGTCCCGACTACAGTCAGCACGACGGTCGTCTCAACGTCAACGGCCACCGTCCCCACCACTTTGACGACTGTGGACGCAACAACTACCTCTACGGCCACCAGCACTGTTACTTCGACAGTGACCAGCACAGCCACCGCGACCTCAACTACAACGACGACGACCACATGTACAACTTTTCCGTCCTGCTAGACTGGACCTCGTTCAGAGTAAGTGCTAGGAAACTGGCAGGAATCGGGACGTTAGTTTTGCCTCAGATAGCAAGTATTCAAAACAGCGGAATGTATTGAAGTGAAATTATGTTTCTTAATGAACTCGCGAGTCTACTGCAAACTGGTATGAGTTCACTAGAAATAAAATACCATCTACACTTTTAGGGTGATTGCCCTAATCCTTTACACACGAAGCCGACTATATCGTTCTGCTGCTTATTCCAACGAGCAACACGAAATAAACTAGGGCAACAAGGCCTAAGGCGGCGAGTCCGAGGCCGATGTACAGCTGCCCGCGAGTAGCAGATAGCATGGATCCTAGTTGGAATCCGGTCTCATTATAGGGGCAGGAGCCACCGCTAATGCAGACTTGCAGAATTTTTTCTGTGCGATAAGCAGTGTAGGCTAACCGCACTCCGACACCAAGTACAATTGCTGCCGCTATCGAGAGTACTATTCTGATAGCTACGTTTCTTGAATCCAAATGAAAAACGCGATCATTGACCTCTAACGGTTGCTCTTGTAAACTCGTATCTTCTGAAAAGAATTTTATTCCCGTTAATAATCTGTCCAATTAATGAAAACCGCCCTCTTACATCGTTATGACGCGTGGAATGCAATGGTCAGTTTGCAATTACAATTTTTTCCAGTATTAAAAAGACTACTCAAAGTGCTGAAGATACCTTCTGCCTAAAAGATCACAACCACTTTACCAAAAAAGAGCCGTTTTCCGAGCGGCTAATCGTCTTCACTGAAGCTTCATATTGGGGTTTATTCACAGCTGCATATTACGAACCGCCATCGGGCCGGCAACTCGCACTAGATTTTCAGCTCGCTCAATCGATGGAGGACTCTTGCCAATTATGCTTGCAATCAACAGAAGATTTTGTGCGACAAAAACACCCTTTCTCGTAAGGCGGACCTCCACCGAGCCGATGACCCTCCCCTCAGCCATCTCTCTTCTCGGCTTGCAGCTCAATAGCTCCTTTTCAATCAACATTATCTTCACTTTCGCCCAGCTGGATGCGCTAATTCCAGCCCTCTTCGTGATCTGTCCAGAGGACAAAGATCCGTCCTTTGATAGCAGAAGAGCGATCAATATCTTGGATTGCAACGACCCCAATACGAAGTCGTCCAACTCCTGGAATTGTCCCCCGGCAGGAGAAATTGGTTGATCAGCATGATCTAATTCAGAATTTACATAGTCAACTTCACTCCGCCCTAAATCTAATTCCGGCAACTGGAGGGTCAATTCGTTCTCTCAATCCGGATCTGTACTCCAGGGCGAAATAAATATTGTTCCTATCGGTTTTGGATATGTCGGAAAAAAGCTAGTGGAATAGGACACATATTGATGCACCGAATGATCGCCTAAATCGTTTGCATGATTTATTCAGAAAAAAGCACTCTCTATAGAGTTTGGTGTCTACATCCTATCGATTATCGAGACATCCTCACTCGGGATCAATCTCAGGAGACAGCAATTACAAGTCGGCGACTCTATTCGGCGGCTCTTGAGATTCCGTGACACCTGAATTAGGATAGAGAATCTCACGGAGAGTAAATTTTGGATATGCTTAATACGCCTGTTAAGAAGTCAATTTGGAAAAAAGGGCGCGGTCGCGTATACAATGGATAGGCCGATGATCCAGATGGGCAAATCGCGAGAGCGGTTTGTGTCTTGGCTACTGGATCGGGGCGATTACGTCTTCGCGTTCTGCCTGTACGTTGTTCTAACGATATTGTTCACCTGGCCGCTAGCCGAAAATTTCACGACCTTTGTGAATGGGAACATTCAGGACGTCTTTCATGAACTCTGGTATCTGCATCTCGGGTCTACCGGCACTTACGGCCCCTTTTTTCTCTTCTCGACGTCCATGTCCTACTATCCCACCGGCGCCCCGCTTTACTTTCAGGTTCTTTCCCCGTTCAATACTCTGAACTTCATGTGGCTGTCCCCGGCATTCGGAGAAATAGTTGCCTATAACCTTCTTTACATGTTCACATTTTTCTTTGCTGGATTTACGACCTATATCTTTGTAAAATACCTGACAAAAAACAACTACGCTGCCTTTCTGGCTGGACTGGCCTTTGCGTTTGCCCCGATCCACACGGGTCAGGGTTTCGCTCATCTAAACATCATGTCCGTAGAGTTCCTGCCTCTCTTTGCCTATTTCATGGTAAAAATGGCACGGGAGAAGAATATGTGGAACGCGATTTACGTGGGGATCGCTCTCGTTCTCAATGCCATGTGCGACCTTCATATGTTTCTGCTAGCTACAACTATGTTGACTGTTTACCTGGTTTACACTTTTTTGACGCAAAGGAAACTGATAGCGAACAGAGGATATATTCAGCGCTTCATCGTATTTGTGTCCTTTTCCGCCCTAACACTATTATTTGTATATTTCCAAACGATTTATGGACTCTTATTCGTCCCCCAAAGCGTAGGGTCTTCTTCGTCCGTCACTCGGTTTATTTCTGCGAAGTCTGCTGACCTGTTGTCCTTCTTTGTACCTTCGTCCGCGAATCCTTTCCTGAGCAGGTACTTCGCGTCGATTAACACCCAGATAGGCAAGGTGGCCGTTGTGCCGAACGAGTCTGGAACAGCTTACGTTGGGTACACCGTTTTGGCGCTCGGAATCTTGGGCCTAGTATTTTTCTGGAGGAGGAAGGATCTCTATTTCTGGGCGGCATTGGCTTTTGTCGGAGCCCTGCTGGCGCTCGGGCCGTACATCTCAGTGGACGGAGTGCTGACGCCTATTCCAGGGCTCTGGGGTTATCTGTACTATGTGATACCGCTGCTGAATTCCTTTAGGGCACCGTACCGATTTGACTACTTGGTGGCGTTCGGCCTCGCGATATTAGCAGGCTACGGTGTCACCGGCCTCATGGAGAGATTGTCTTCGATCAAGGTTCCGAATGCGACCAAGACCTTGATGAAAGTCTTGGTTGTCTGTATATTGTGCACCCTAGTTATCGTGGAGTTTCTTCCGATACCTTACGCTGAATACAACGCCCAGATTCCCCAGTTCTATCAAGTCCTCGCGAATGATCATTCCAACTATTCAGTGATCGAGGTCCCGCTTCAGAAGAGTTTCTCAGTGTATCTGTATTATCAATCGGCGTACAACAAGCCTTTGATCGATGGTTCCATTCCGAGAAATCCGCAGTATCCTAGTACTCTTCAAGAATCTGTACCATTCATAAATGAATTAGGTTTCTATTCGCCAGGTAACGCACCCACCGACATTATCAATCAAACCTTCCCCCTCATGACCTTGGCGCCGTACATCTTGGAACAATATCAGGTGAAGTATATCATTGTCCACAAGAATCTTTTCAGCTCTCCGACGGGGTACTTACCCTATGTCAAACTGCTTAGTTCGGTCCTGGGGCAGCCAATGTATCAGGACTCCACGATCGTTGCATACAAGTTCGATCCACCAGCATCAAATGTAAGTGGGATTGTTCAGTTCCTGAGAATTTACAATAACATCAGTCTCATCAGTTTCCTGTATGGAAACTGGTTCAAGTACGGACTGTTTGGGGCTGGTACCCGAGCTATGAGTGGGTTTGCGGGTCTGGATGTCTTCTCGGCAACGAACCAGTACGTGCAGCTGGAGTTCAGAGTGGACGGAGTTGGTACAACGTATCCCCTGCAGCTTTCAGTAAATGGGCAGACTGTTGGAACCTACATGGCCTTCAAAGGAGTTTATACAACGTACACGACCTCGTTCTTCCCGATCAAGGCAGGGGAAAACGAAGTTCTGTTCTACTCTCCTAACGGGTGCGCTGTTGCCATCACTCCAACCGCCAGAAATATTGTGCGGCCCAGAGCCAATCTGAATTTTTGCGTCACTGCGGACTTTCAGTGGATTGACCCTATTTCCGCCCATACAACAATTCAGTCTTAGAGCGGTTGGTTTCCGACTTGGATCGAGAACGACGGTATCCTCATCAGGGCCTTTCATCAAAGTAAGAAGCCATAACTGAACGTTGTCTTGGACCGACAACTTGCCTTTACCATAGAGGTTAAGCTACAAATGGCCCAGTGCTTCTCCGTAGTCGAATCAGACTCCTATGGCAATTCCCTTTATTTAGACAATTTCGCTTTTTGGAATTCGAGAGATTCGTTATAAACTTCCGAATAAAATTAGCGTCCATGTTTAACTGCCTGCATATACCATTCTCTAGCAAAGGATCGAGTTCCACAATGAACGTCTTTGAATGGAGATTAGTTTGAAAATGGCAGAACGAATTATGCACACAAAGCTCTTCCGGGTTTTTCTAATAGCTGCATTGCTTCTCGGTTTCAGTGGGACAACTTTCGCACTGACTGCGGCATCTGCTACGATGGGACAAACTCAGGCGATGAGCACGCTATCAGATCTTTACACAGGGTACCAGGTGACGGGTCCTTATACATCTCTGAGGGTTGAGGGCTCTTGGGTGGTTCCGACGGCTAACTGCGCGGCAACTCCAAACTCGGTCTCGAACATATCGGTGATCATAGACGGGATAAATGGCCAAGGCGACGCGATGGAGATTGGAACTTATCAAAATTGTGTCAGTGGCGTCGCTCAATATGGTGCTTTCGTAAACCTCTATCCTATGACAAAATATTACGGAAAGACTGGTAACATCTCAGATTTGGTAATTCATCCCGGAGACGTCATTGAAGCTCAGGGAACGTGGAGACCTTCAACAGCCAAGCTGGCAGGCTGGAACACAAACTTCATTGATGAGACAACGAAACAGACTGTCGACACTGACGCACACACGAGCTCAACATTTACACCGGTTCTTGATTCCGGCGCTGTAATTCTGAGCTCTGACGGCCACACGTTGACTGCCTTTTCTACACCTGTCAGCACAGGTGCCCAGTTCACCGGTGTCAAGTTCTCTGACATCACCGGACCGTGGAAGGCACATTCTACCTTTGGTGAAACGGCCGCCCTGTCGGGTTACAGCCTTATCGCCTTGCAAATACCTGGAACGACTTTGGGTACTTTGACGGACGACGGCTCTAGCTTCCAAATAACGTCGTAGCCAATGCGATAAAGAACTTCCTATCAGGCACGGCGGTAATCTGATAGGAAGACCATTTTTCAATAGTAAAAGCTCTCGATTTTACCATGATTGAGTTCCGCAACCGTGCCCAGTTCAACAATGTAAACGGGATCACGGTGTTATGGAAATTTTCAGAACAATTCATGGCGAAGAGCGGCAGCAAAGAATCAGTTGAGAGGTACTTTTCATTTCGGGATCGCTCCAAAAGTGTAAATATGCAACTAGGTCGTTCTCTGAACCGTCTCAAGGATCAAGTGAAAGTTGGATGAACCCGTGGAAAAAATCCCTTCTAATCCCGGCGGTTGTAATTTCAGTATGCACATTGATGTTGGTCGTACCTTATGCAATTATCCCGTCTTCCTTTGCGTCAGGAACTGTCACTTTCAGCCCAGCGATTAATCTCAGTAATGACGCGGGGAGCGCGGACTGGCCGGCTGTCGCAAGCTATCAAAACCACGTCTATGTTGTCTGGACCGAAGGTACGGGTGGAATGTTATTCAGGGAAAGCTCAGATGGCGGAAGTACATGGGTTCCTCCTCTAACGTCTCCCGCGTTGAAGATTAGCGTGAAGGGTGGAACGGCACGCTTCCCTGTAATGTTCACTCAGAACCAGGCGGTGGATCCCGGCACTGTCCTAATTGCATTCGCCCAGTCAACAAAAGGCGAGTTACAGACGTTTGCTGCGGTGAGCACGAACTACGGTGTATCGTTTAACACGGTTCAACTTAGCACAGAAGGCGGAATTATCCCGGCGGTTGCAGGAGCGGGATCAGATTTGTACGTTACCTGGTACCAGGTGAGCGGTTGCCCCGGAAATGCCGGAGGAGGGTGCATCATGGTGAGCAGCAGCACTAATTCCGGTGCTAGTTGGGGCACTCCGATTGAGCTCAATCCTTCTTTTAAAGGGGAGGAACAGATTGTAGCTTCTGGCAGTAACGCTTACCTTATTGCAGATGGGATCTACTTTGAGGCAAGCTACAACAATGGGGCGACATGGTCTACCCCGCTTCAAGTATTCAACGTGTCCTTCCCAAACGAGGGACGTGAGCCATGGATTGCTGCAAATGGGAGTCTCGTTTACATCACGTGGGAAGCAAACAGTACTTCTCCAGGAGTCTTGTACCAAGATCTGGCGAGAACGAGCACTGACGGCGGACAAACTTGGGGCCCTGTGCAAACTGTTGGTCTCGGCCCTGATACGTGGGAGCCTGAACCTGTGGCATATGGATCTAGTGTTTGGATGACGGATCGTTCTCTCACCACTGGAGAAGTTTTCGTGGAGATGGCGACCAACGTAAATTCTGAATCGCCAACATGGAGCACGCCGTACCAGATCAATTCTGGCCTGTCTACCAAGACAGCAGCTTACGGTCATCTTTTCACTTCTGACGGAGTAAACATCTTCTTGCTATGGGGTCAGCCCGTTGGAGCAAAGAGCAATCCTTCACAGGCGTATGTTTCGTACAGCGACGATGGCGGCTCCACATGGAGCAATCCAATAGACATCAGTAACAATGCTCAGGGTTCGGCAGCTGCAGACTATGACATCACACTCTTCTCGCTGTCTAGCTATGGTACTGCGTGCTACGCTGCCTGGGTGTACACTATAGGATCGACTTCGCAGATCTACTTCGCGGCCTCTTAGTTTCAGCACTCCTGTCGAGGAGATCGAAAATGACGGAACAGATTTTATCATAGAACGTTGCTAGGATCCGTCCGACGTCGAAAAAATACGCAATAGGAGGAACGCGGCGATAACCTCTATCCGAATTTTTACGGAGTAAGGATTACGAAGGGCTTTAAGCCGGTTCGTGAATTTGTAGGATTCGCGACGCGGCTGCGTCAATGTGGCTGACGATAAAGTACCATTCCGGAAAAACTCCTTTTCTGCTAGTTTTCTCTCGCGGTAGACAGTAACGCATTGGACATGGTGAGATCTTGTTCTTAACTCCGAATCCGACTACAGATTTGTAAATCCGGTAGCATTATCTAAGGTGCAAAACGGATCATGCGAATACTGATATGAAATCAAGCCGCGCCGGAAGACGCTCCACGAAAGTCCCGGTAAGATTTCTTATTGGAATGATAATTCTTTGCCTAGGCGTGGTAATTGGGATACTCGCCGCGGAGAGGCCGATCACCGCGACTTCCCAAGAGCGCGCTGAGCTGGCGACACCCGTCAACGTTGATCCGAATGACTACAAGACTGAGAGCTTGACAATGGTCAAGGGGGAGACGATAAGCTTCTCCCTTCAGCTGGACAATCAGACTATATTTCGACTTTATCTTATGAATAGTACGCAACTTTCAATCTTCGACAAGTGCGCGCCGAAATGCATGCAGCCGCTTCTCGGAGGGAAGGGGAGCTACTATAGACAGGCGGGATTGACGCGACCCGCTCTGATTTTGAATGCCACCGTTTCAGAATCCTCACCATTCGCAGGAAACTTCACAGCTGCTACTTCAGGAATTTACTACTTTGTTTTCGACAATTCGATAGGTCCCAGCTGGCGGGATTACTTGTCCCAGAATGCCACAGGATATGCTATCGGAACTTTCAGGACATCTACCTTCCAAATCTCTGAGATTTATTCACCCAATTTGCAACTAATAGCGTTAGGAGCCATCGAAATATTGATCGGGGGAGCGATCGCGACACTGCTATGGGAGCCAAGGATTAAACAGAAAAAAGTAGGAAGGCTGGAAAAGTTCGCGAACAGATTTGGGATCGCCCTCGCATTCCTCGTAATAGCGATTGTATTGATCGCTGACGCTCCAATCTTCGTTTCTTCTGCCAGAAGTCTGAATCTCTTTTCGCCCGGCTCAAATGGGAAACAGGCCAGTACGATCACGACTGCCCAGGTGACCTCCAACTATAGTCTCTTCGAAATTGATAGTGACTACCTTTCTAACGTAGGACCAACTGGCTTTGGCTCTCTTTCGGTAGACAATCCAGATCAATTGCTGTTTGTTGCCGCAAAGGCAAACAACTCTATTTACACCTATGATCTTCCGGACGAAGCGGAGGCCGACATCTTCGGCTTCAACGATCCGGTAAGTGTGCAATACGTTCCGCAGTTTGGAGGAAAAGTTTTCGTAAGCAATGCTGGCAATGGAACTGTCGACATACTGAGTGTAAACTACACCGGATACCCTGTTGTCCTGCAAAGGATTGCCGAACTTGATTTTCCAAATCCTGACTCATTCGCTTACGACGCTTCCAATGGTATCATGTATGTAGGGTTTGGCAGTGGAAACCAAAGCGGATTGGGAGTCATCAGCGCGAGCACCGATACAGAACTGGGTGTAATCTCTCTTGCCGGACAGCCAGGACAGCTCGTGGCGGAGCAGAACGGAAGCAGAGTTTTCGTAAATATTCCAAGTCTGGGCATGATCCAGGTGATAGACACGACGAACAGAGAGGTCATAAATTCGTGGGCGATCAGCGGAACGAAGCAAAATGTGGCTATTGCACTGGACGAGGTGAACAACAGATTATTCGTAACTTTCGACAACCCTCCCTCGTTAAAAGTCATAGATGACAACACTGGCAGTGTGGTAGCGAGCTTCAACTTGCCAAGCGCCCCCGGTGATTTGGCCTTTGATCCTCAGTCCGGGTTGATCATCGCAACATGTGTCGCCGGCACCCTTGAAGTATATCAGGAATTAAACGCAAGTTATTACTTCTACGTCACTTCGCAGCCATCTGGACCCATGGCCTCGACCTCGGTATTCTATCCGCAGCAGGAACTAGTGTACGTTGCCATTCCACCCTACGGCGGCCAGCCTTCCCAGGTAATGACGTTTGCCATCTATTCCGATTGAGAAACTTCAATCCAGATTAGTACTCAGGGCTTGAATAAAAGTACTTAGGGCACTTTAGGAAAAACATCATTTAGGCGCAGTTGAAAATTTAGGATGTATCCTATATCGTTAACGCTAGCATAAAATGGAGCTCGCACGGTCATCCCCCATCTCCTAAAATAGGTGAAGAGATGTAAGCCGTCTCTCCAAAATGCCCAGGTAGTTGAACGCGCAGGTGAATTCTTCTAAAGTCCCCCGCGCCCCGCGACTCTTGAAGTGTGCGCTGGCCATTCGAAACTAGAATTGATAGCTGGCGTTGGTGAATTGCTCGATGATACCAGCGCTCGTCCCTTCGTTATTGGGTGGACAGTCACCTCCTAGTGTTCCGTAGATTTCGTAGTTGCCGGGGACTTTGGCTGAAGCCGGGGGGGACCTCACGGCCCATTCAAAAGAGGAAGCTCCCTTGGAAAGATTCATTGTGCAGCTATCAGTTTTTCCCGGAGTAGTGCCTACGCCTATGGTCGTCGAGCTCAAGTCTACATAAAATGCCGTTTGATAAATGCCATCTTTAGATATCTCTGCCATAGTGGAACCCGTGATCACATACGATCTTTTGGTGTTGGAAGATTCTACAAACAGCATGTAGACTGAGCTTCTTTCCTGACCGGCCGTGTCCACAAAACACGAGGGACCGGCAGCCGAGGAGGAGCTCTGCGCTTTCGACGGAGAGTTTCCGGGTATTCCCTTTACGTTGATATACTGATCGAAAAGCATCAGTCCAGAGGAGCTGTCAGTTACGAGATCACCACCGACTGTGGGAAAGTCTCTATTGCTGCTTATGCCGTCCTGTGCGTCCCAGTAATAATTGTTAGTTTGTTTGTCTAGCTTTGTCGTGCAGGTTTTGACGGTTCCCGAGGTGTCTAGATTGAATGTCTGAGAGGTATCGACGTAAACTAGCAGATACATCTTATTTGTAGTTCCGATCACATTTCTAAAGATCACCGCACCGGTGATCGCATAGGCCTGCTGGGGATTATTGGAATTTACGGCGTAGGTGTAGATGTACTCCTCTTCCTGGCCGTTCGATGTCACGCTGCAAAGGCTTGAGGAGGTAGTGTTTGGCGAATTGACCGTCGAGGTTTGAGAATAGGCGCCTGCAGCTAAAGAAAGTTGGCCGAACGCCGAGAGAACAAATATTACCGCGAGAGCAAGTACAAGCAGGTGAAGTTGATGGCGCTTGGATGCAGAGATTTTCGATCGTTGTTTTAGACTAGATTTTCGGACGAGGAAGTTGTCCATTACAGTTTCGGGATCGTTGCAAAAAAAGGAGTTCTTTAAACCAGAGAATTGAACGGAATTTCACTTGAAAAATCATGGTTGCAAAGTATCGCAAGCTATTGCTTATTATAATACACCTCTACGCTGGGCTGCGAGCTCATTTTCTACTTATATTCTGACAGTTCTTGCACTCGAATTTTCTGTAACGAAGATGGGATAAACAACCGCTATTGAAAGTACGATGACTACGTGAATCTCGAAGGCAGGTTCGGATCGAAAGCGAGCATCGCTTCTCCCGTTGATTCTGGGGATGCTCCCTTCAAGGTCGGAGAGTACGTAGCTGCCATGCTACCGTCGGGAAGTTGGGATGCCCATAAAGTATCGACGATCTGCTGTAAAGTGGGTTGCACGTCGGCTCGCTGCCAGAAATAGGTTCCCGTAATGTCTTGGCAACAGCGTGCCACAACGATCGTAAAGTCGAGGCTCCGAGTACGGTACCGGGTGTCATACGGGGCGCCAAGTTGGCCGGGACTGCCCGGTTGCCACGAGTCTATAACACCCAGAAAATCGGTGGTGGCCTGTTCGACGTTGCCCTGCATGTACTCCAAAAGCATCTGTGGACCAAAAGTCTCCATAGAGCTGGGCCCACTGGGCAAGCAAACTGTCGGGAGCGCGGTGACGATCGGATCGGGATCACTCAGCGTATGCCCGGGAACGTACCAGATTTGCGATGCGGTATCCTTCACGCAAGTCAACTGCCCGTAAGAGGGAGATAACTTGCCAAAGAACGTCTCTCTTCGGTCGGTACCATCATAACTTTCCGTCGAAGGATCTGATCCGACGGTGGGATCTACAAACTGCGTGACACTTAGATAGCCCCGCACCGTTTTGTTTACCTCCGTAGCGATGCCCTGTTGGGCGTTTAACCAGTCAAGAGAAAGTCCATGTTGAAAGTTGTTATCGATGATCACCATTCCCGGATGATAACCATCGTCGAAAACATTGCCCAGCGAGTCGGAGTAACCGGGCCAGTTTCCTCCGCGCACCATCTGATAATTCTCGTCGAAGCCGTAGGTGTGCGACGAGTCCTCACTCCACGGCTGCATGAGCCATGACCGCAGTCCTTCAACTTCGCCAGAGTATCTCTCATAGAAAAACTGGTCATCAGAAGCATCTACGACAGTCGTCGAAGCGCTGCTGCTCGAGAAGGTAGTGTTGGTTGTTGCGGATGTGATCGTTGTTTGTTTCAAGGAAGAGGGCTGTGACGTGAGATATAGAGCACTCGCGGCAACCGCAGCTCCTGCAGCAACGCCCCCTATGATGAAATTGCGCCTTGAAATCTTTGGAATCTTCCACTTTGTTTGCGACATCGCACGTATCAATTTGGTGGGAATTTCTTTCGCATCACCGAGGCCTGGTTGAGATTGACTTTCGGATTCCAGATGACTAAAAATAATCCAAGAGCACCGATAGCAAGCAGTCCTGCTCCTATATCTCGATAAGGATGCTTCACTGTCAGTATCGTAGTATCCGTCACAGTAGAGGCGTAAACTGCGATCGAACCTTTTACCGAGACCGCCGATGCCCCGGGATTATCGAGCTGATCAATTAAGGCGCCGCTCGATGAAATCGGAAAAGTCGCGTTGAGATTGGTTCCGGAATCGCTGAAAAGAAGGTATCTTCCCCCGTTGTTTACCAAATTCAACGACACGCTGACCGTCAGGTTATTGCTGGAGGAAATCTGAAGCTCCAACCAGTCACCTCGAAGCACCCCGCAGTCATTTTGTGTCGTCTGATACGGGTTGAGAGCAAGCGTGTATGGAAAATCGCAGATCTGGTTCTCTGTGTCATAATTGTACACTACCGGATCGAGCGAAGCTTCAAGCACCAGTACCACTCCTACGACGATGACTAGTACGAGAACCAAAGCGTAAGCGGATCTCGCGCGGGGCGTCAATACTGTATACGGTCTGGAAAACGCCTCTTTTAAGAAATTTGAGAGTTTTAGTACTTTGATTGCTGAGCTATGTATCGAAAATCGATCGTGTGGTCAGATTTAATTTGAGATGGTTTCACAGATTTAGACAAAGCAGCTTGTGTCTAAGAGCTCTTCAGATTTTTTAGTCACTTGAGATTGAAAATTGATTAAGCTTATAATACTACTTTAGGCAACAGTTACTTTCACGGAGCTAGAGCGTTTGAGGAAAATTCTCCTCCTGGGAACGATCCTACTCGTGATCTTACTTTCTCCCAGCATTTTGCAGTGTCTGCCGGTCTCAAATTCCTCGCCATCAAGCATCCTGTTGCGTGCTGCGGCTCAATCAGCTCCCGTCGGATCCTGCTTTCCAAACGGTCCGGTCACACTGACTAGTGCCACGACGTGGCAGAATCTGAATTGCATACACGCCGGGACTATTACTTTGAATGGCACAGCTTCATTGACAATGGTCAACTCCAGCCTTGTACAAGAGGTAGTAAACGCTACCCCGAGTGATCTTGTACTAGCCGGTTTGGCGACGCTTAGTATGACAGGTTCTACTTTGAACTTGGATGGAATTGGGCAGCTTCAGATAAGCGCTAATTCCAGCGTGAGTATGGTTACATCTGGAGTCGTTAATTCAAGCATCATAGTGAGTAATGCGGGAAGTTTGAGTGCGACGAGCACCTCAATTCTTGACCTCAACGGGTTAAACTCAAGCAGCATTGGCCCGATAAAGTTCACGTCTTCTAGAATCAGCGTCGCGCCGCAATCATTTACTTTTCACAGCGGTATCACGGTAGTGCCGGTCAAAGAGCGGGGCGACGCGATAATACAGGGGGATTCGACCCTGGACTTAAATCAGACGACTTTTCAGGCGGATAATACAACTGATGTCCTTCTCAATTGTCCCAGTACCTTGATCCTGGATTCTCAGATTCAAAATAGCAACATTTCCAACTTTGCGATTGGTTATTCGACTTTATCAAATGGGCAAACGAGCATCGTGAATTCGAAGATTCAAAGCGCCCTAACTGTGAACGTCACAGTTGGGGCTCCCGGGCCTAGCTCTACCACAGAAATTTCCTCTAGCACTATTTTGTTTAGCAGCGCCGCATCCCAGAATGCGTTGGTTTATGGAACTGAAGTACTCACCGTGTCAGGATCGTCTGTAATTTCCTTGGTCGGAAGCACCACCAGGTCTCTGGGCAGCCTAGCTTTGGTGGGAGGGGCCGTTTTCATAATACAAAGTGTTGTGCAGGCGTCGGATTTCGATTATTACGGTTATACTCCTCTTTCGACTTCAAGTCTTGTGATAAATTCTACACTTTATTTCGATGTCATATCCAGCAAACTGATTTCGGGGCAATCAAGTCAGACGGGCATCTACGAGACGGCCCACATTACGGTAAACGCGGGAACGAACATGACGGTGGAAGGATCCCTCATCCAATCAGAGTCCCTGGGAAATTCGAGTATTACTCTGCGATCCAGTCAGCCTAACAACATATTGCACAACGCGACTATGGCTCAAGACGTAATTCAGACCGGTCCAAACCCCTCTAACATTACGTTTTCAAGCGGATACGGTCTTTTATTCAACAGAACACAGATAATTACGAATATCAATTCTACCATCTCCGTCAATACGTACCAGCTTATTTCTTATGATTCTGTAATTCCTGCAAACATCACCGTGGGAAGATCGATCGCGTTTGCGTACCTGTACAATACTACAGTGGTCGGCGTCGTAGGCTTGAAGACTGGGACTTATCAGAACTATGAATACTTATTTGTAAAAGTGGATGCGAGTCCTTCCTCGCAGAGTCCCGCCTCCTTTGCAAAAGTCGTGTTGCTCAATTCCACGTCAGGATCTGTGGCATACGAGGGAGAGACTAATGCAAGCGGATGGGCGAAGTTCACGGTTCTTCAGTCGGTAGTAAATTCAACCGCTTCCGTGACCCCGATTCACTACGTGGTGCAGGCCTCCAGCGGATCTTCGACTTCCAACCAAGTATACTTCAGCTCGAATGCCACCTCTGATCTCAACCTCGCTTTGAGTCCTTCAGTTTCTGGAAGCTCCTCGCAGCTCGGCTACTATACTTACCCAATAGTGTTTGGAGCTGGTAGCCCCCAGTCCTACATCGGAATCCGCAGCAACGCCTACCCGCTGAACTTTGTGAACAACGCCTCGTTCAGCGAACTGGACTTTAACACGATTGGTCTTCCCGGCCCTAACTACACATTCACTATAGTATATCCCGCTAATTTCACAAACTCCCCGCTCACGGTTAAAGTGGATCAGATTCCTCTTACGAAGGTGAAGATCACCTCAAACGCGACATACTACTTTGCTTCGTTTTCGATCCCGGCCGGAGTGCACCAGGTAACCCTAACGTACTACTCCCCAAACGGATCGTATAACACAACAACAAATCCCATTTTGAATCCCTCCGCCGTAGTGATTGCAGCCACCGTGCTTATTCTACTATTTGGAACAGTTTTCATCATTTATTACGTAAGGAGGCAGAGCAGATCCGATACGCAGCCATCTCCCACGAGCAGCGCGTGAAGCCTTCATTCGGACGTGTCCATCTCCCAATGCTGAGCTCGTTCGGTTCCAAGAAAATTCGAAGAAATGAAAACTCGAACAATCTGACTTTGGCCAGGGTAATCATCGTTACCCTGTTCTTTCTGCTCGTTGTATTGCCCCCGTGTCTCTCGTACTTTTCTTCAATTTTGTCTTTCACGCCGGACACTCCTTTGTTGGTTTCGGCACAGTCGACGCCTATCTGGCCGACTTTTCAGCACGATCCTCAGAGGTCCTCGCTTTCGCCCTACACGGGGCCGTCCACTAACTCCACTGACTGGGTTTTTGGTCCAACCGCGGGGATCATAGATTCACCAGTTATCGGATCGGATGGCACGGTGTATGTCGTGGATTCCAATCACACGCTTTACGCTATAAATCCGGATGGAGCGTTGGAATGGGAGCAGAAATTCACCGAAAATCTCTTCTCTCCCGTGATCGGCCCAAGCGGCACGATCTATGTACCGGGCACGAGATATCTATATGCCTTCAATCCTGATGGAACGCCCGCGTGGACTGCCCCTTACGACATTTCTACTTCAAGAGGCGCGGAGATTGCCGTGTCTCCGACCGGTATCATTTTCGAGATAGACTCCGGCGGCACTTTGCACGCGATCAACCCTCTCAATTCGGTCGCATCCTCTATCTGGACGCTGAATTTGGCCTGCATTCCATCTTCCCTCGCTCTAAGTGAGTCGGGAGACCTGTACTGCGGGACGGGTGAAAATGGTACGACTGCCTCGCTGTACTCGATTAATCCGAATGGACAGATCATGTGGTCGTTTCCCACAAAGTCTCCGGTGACTAGCCCTCCAGCCATAGACGAAAGCGGAAACATCTATGCAATCAGCAGCGGCGGCGAGATCTTTGCGATCAGCTCCGGCGGGGATCTTCTCTGGACGGTTTCCACGGTGCACGCGGAGCAGACTCCACCGATCATCGGATCGGATGGGACGATTTATGTTGGCGGCACGACGGCTTCTGGAAGCACCGTGGAGTCGCTTTCGAATACTAAGTCGATAAACTGGTCGGACTTTTGTTTTGCGGAATCCAATTCGTCTCTTTGTATTCCCTTTGACACGGTCACCAGTATGGCAATAGATTCTGACAGCAATGTCTACGTGGGAACAAACTCTTCTGGGTTATTTGCTCTGAACTCGCAGGGTGGGCTTGAATGGTCGTACTCCTTCGGATTGGATGAGGGCGCAGATTCGCCTCTGGCGATTGGGTCAAACGGAACAATTTACGTTGGAACTAGCTGCCTTTCCTGTAATGGGACTCGCGGTTACGTTTACGCGGTCGGGCGTCCTTCTGGTTACTCCCCCTTCTCCGTGTCCGAGTCCGGATTACCTGCGGGAGCCAGCTGGTCGTTTTCTGTGGATGGCGCGAACTACACCACATCGGCAAGCACTCTAGAATTTTCGCTTCCATCTGGCAATTTTGATTGGATCGCGCCTCCTTCTGAAATTTATCAGCGCTCCGGTGTCCGTTATGCGTCTAGTGTCTCCAACGGATCCGTGGACGTCCCGTCCGTTTCGAGTCTGAATTTCAAATATTCAATTCAGTATGAACTTAATTTTGCTTCGTCTCCAATTCTAGGTGGAAACATAAACCAGAGCTCGGGTTGGTATCGGTCCGGCTCGGTCGTGTCTACAGACGCCTTTGCAGCAAACGCCTATCAGTTTGCCAGCTGGCAGACCACTTCCCCCTATCTCGTAATATCAAACTCTAGGAGCCCGTCTACCAATATAGTGGTTAACGGACCTGGGACGGTCTTTGCGGCCTTTAGCGCATATGTCACGTTAAACGCAGGCCCCGGAGGATCTCTGGTGTACAACGACCCCCCCTTGACGGGCACCGTAAACTCAAGACAGTCAGCGTCCTTTTATGCCTCCAGTATTTCGATCATGCTGCTAACGGCGATTCCTGCACCGGGTTACAACTTCGAGGGCTGGGTGTCGGTTAACGGATCTGGTTTCGACACCGCGTCTCCGAACCTTGCAATTCAAGTAAGAAATCCAATGTCGTTTACTGCGCAGTTCGTCCCGATCCTCAGCGCCAGCTCCACCAGCAGCACTCATACTAGTACAACCTCCAGAACAATTACGACTGTAACCAGCACAAGGGTGACAGTTTCGATTCCGAATAAAGGAGTACTTCCACTCCAGAATTGGGGGCTAATATTCGTGGCCGGGATATCAGTGGTGCTACTCATACTGCTTGGAGTGGCTGTTGTGCTGAGTCTCCGGTACACAAAGAAAAAACCTGCGGCTTAGTTATGGAAAAAAGATCCTCTCCTCAGTGGAGGGGGATGTTCGATTTACGAGGCTCGCAAGTGGTCGCAATAATGCCAAGAAAGCACCTTTCCTTGACCCTCGCATCTGATATTTCAAACAGCTTCACGGTTGTAATGGAGCAGTTTTCCACTGTGCGCAGATCGCAATCCTCTCCATTCTCGCACACGTCCCCGATCGTCGCAAGCAGAATGCTGCCGTGAGTAACGATTACGATGCTGCCGCAATCAGGGTTATCATTCAAAATCTCGACGAGTCAAGTTTGGA
>JASHPQ010000193.1 GCA_030037995.1 Nitrososphaerales archaeon
TCAAGTCTATATCCAGCACTTTGCGCCATTGCTCTAAAGTTAAGTCGCGGGCTTCGCCGCCGATGGCGATGCCTGCATTGTTGAAAATAAAGTCGAGACGACCGCAATCCGACACGGTGGCGCTGATCAGATTTTCTACATCCTTTTCATTTTCACATCGATTAGGAACGTTCGTGCCTGTCCACCTTGTTGTGTTATAAGACCAGCGACGTGCTCCACTCCGCGCTCATCAACATCCACAATGATAACCCTTGAGCCCCGTCGCGATAGCTCTTCGCAGAGGGTTTGACCGATGCCTGCTCCCCCTCCCGTAACGATTGAGACTTTACCCTGAAACGGGTTCATAGTCAGACAGATTTTAACAAAGCATGAAAAGAATTTGTCTCACCTTAAGAAGTAAATTTTGCATCAGATCCATTCCTGATTGGATCAACTCTGGTTACAAGGGACAGAATTCAAACGCATTAGAACCTAGAAAGGGCAGGTATTGTTTATGCTCTCAGCTAGTTTCAATGACTGAGCGTTCAGTCAATTTCCGATGCTTATGAAACTGGAGAGAAGACATAAAATTTCAGTCGTATCGCGCACGGAGGAGTCTCGTTACACCAAGGCACCTATTAAAGCTCCACAGTCAGACGTAGCTCCTCTTCAATTCCCACACCATCCAAGTGGATGTCACGAACTGAACCGGGTCGTATTCCGATCAGCTCCGACGGATTCTGGTCATATTTTTTACGTTTCCATATTGTGTATGCTGACATCCATGTTATCACAAACACGGCAACAATAAGAAATCCCATAGTTTCAAAGTTAACATTCTCGAGAGCATTCCAGAAACTGGAAGTCTCGTTGAGTTCCATGCCGAGCACCTGGACCAGCTCAAGTCCGCCAATTATGAATGCCACACCCACCGACATCACAGTAACAGTTAGATTGTAAAAGATCTTCTTGAGAGGAGTAAGAAAAGCCCACGCGTAAGCCATTCGCATGGTGACGCCGTCAGAAGTATCGGTTAGAACCATTCCGCACGTGAATAACAAAGGCAGCACCATGATCTGCCAGAGTGGAACTGAAGAGGAGACTCCAACGCCCACGCTGATTGCAATTAGTGCTACTTCGGTAGCAGTGTCGAATCCAAGGCCAAATAGAACCCCGATGGGGTAAATTTGCCAGGCATCATTCACGAACTTGAACAACGGCTGGAAGATTCTGTTCAGAAATCCGCGATTAGCCATGAACTCTTCGAGCTGGGTTTCATTTAGACGACCTTGTCTCGCCTGCTTGAACAGACGATGGACGCCAAAAACTATCAGCAAATTAATGAAACCAATGGCAAAGAGGAAGGCACCGGAGATCAGCGTGCCGGCAATGTTTCCCCAGCTCTGGATAGCTGGAATGTCTCCGATCACCTTTCGAGTTACGAAAACTATCGTCGCGATTAATGCAAAGACTATCGTAGAGTGACCTAAGGAGAACCAAGTTCCTACGGTAAAGCGAGGCTTGCCCTGCTGGATGAGCTTTCTAGTTGTGTTGTCAATGGCCGCTATGTGATCACAGTCAACACCATGGCGCAGCCCTAAAACATACGCGACTAGACCCAGCCCATTCAAAATTGGGGAAATGTGGCCTATGATGGTAGCAGCCAGAATCGAAAATGCGGTGACAGCGCCAATTGCAAAATAGACTGTACCGATCTTGATTTTTTCACCTTTTGAAACTCCGAGATTTGAAATTCCATATTGCGTTCCCTGTATTTCGGTCAATTCGCCACGCGTAAATGTGCGTGAGATATTAAGTATTATTATTTAGATTTTAGTAATATCGGTATGACAATCATTCGCAGTAATACTGATTACGAATGTTATTTTGTTGTTTGCACTGCCGAATTCCCATGGTCCGTGGTCATCGAGAAAAAGTTTCAAGAATCAGCTTCTCTCTCCAACCTGAACTCCGTGAAGAGTTTGACAAAGTTTCACTACTGATGGGTTACGACGATCGGTCAAAAGCACTTCAGATTGCCATTCGGAACCTGATGAGAGATTACAGACTCAAGGCTGATCTTGAAAGTTCCGTCACGGGTGGGATTCTGATGTTATACAACCATAATAGAGGAAAAATTGATCACGAGATTACTGAAACCGGACACATTTACAGGACGGTCATCGCGTCATCAACGCATTTGCACCTCGATGAAGAGCGTTGTATTGACATTATTGCAGTTCGGGGTAAGTATCGAAAGGTTGTGGAACTGGAACAAGCATTGAGAAAGCTCTACGGAGTAGAAGGGATAAAGTCTACGTATTTCATGATTTGATATTTCGATGAAGGCGCAACTCTCCCTAAGAGATTTTAGTAACAATTTCGCGCTCAATTCCACATTCCACATATGGAATTTACTATATCGCTCTACGCCGACATGCTGCGGACATCAGGGCTGGAAATTTATGGTGCAGGTGATGCTCCCTCCCCAAGCCATGTAAGAGTCACTTCAACAGTGCTGGGATTGGCTGAGATTGTCGAAGTTGCGGATAGATATTGCACGAGTGGAGCTGAAGGACATTGCTTTGGCTTGGGATCGTGATCAGGAGGGAAAGAGAGTAGCGATCACTCCTTGAAAGAAAGAGTTCAGAAAAAGAGACGTGATCGATCAAGTCACCTAGTAAATTCCATAATTAGTCATTCATTAGCTGCGCTTCATGTTACGAAGATCGACCAAAATCGGCTGACGAAGATCTTTTCACTTGCTTATGATGCTGTGGAGGAAGTTGTAGTGATCGAAGTGCCGTTAGGATTGAACAGATCCACACTGTTGGTAGCCAGATCCGACCCGGGAGTTCCGCTACCGCAATAGCTGCAGGTGTGCGGGAGCAAGCCTCCAAAGACAAGTACGTAACCGGTATCAAGCACTATAGCCATCGCACCCGATCCGCGAGGTACTGACATTACTCCAGCCATCGACCATGTTCCCGTTGAGGGATTGTAAAGCTCCGCCGTAGACTGACCGGTCTCAGGCTGATAGTTGCCCCCCGGGACCAGAACTTCACCGTTCGGGAGAACGACCGTGCTCAGACCTATTTCACCTCTCGGAAAGTTCAGGTCGCCTGTCATCGTCCATTTATCGCTAGAGGGGTTGAAAAGCTGTGTAGTGTACAGGTACTGAAACGTGTTCTCAGAGTCGTTGTAGGGAGTGTAACCACCCACCATCAGGACATCTCCATTATGTAACAACACACCTCCAGAATCACCGCCGGGCACCATCAGAGGACTGGTCGCGTTCCAAGTATTGGTAGTTGGATCATAGATGGTTGAAAGCAACGTGGGGGCAAAGGCTGTATGCCCTCCCGCGACGAGTACGTTTCCGTTTGGCAGTTTGACCACAATCATGTCAGCGCGGGCGAGCGGCTGTGGCGCTGCATTCGACCAGGTACCTATGCTCGGGTTGTAGATCTGGGTGGCGTTATTCTCTCCTCCAGAAAAGTCGCCTCCCACGACGAGAATGTTCCCATTATTCAGCGTGACGATTTGTTCATCGAAAGTTGCCTCTGAGAGATTCCCTGTAAGAGCCCATGTATTCGTCGACGGATCGTAAAGCTGGCACGTGGTCAATACGCCAGAATTCCCGAGTCCTCCCGCTACGAGTACGTCCCCGTTGCTCAGGGTCGCTGCCCTAGCTCCGGCTGTGCCTACGAGCATTGGTGCCACCAACGTCCACTTGTTCGTGTGAGGATTGTACATTTCTGCAGTAGAAATCGAAGAGTTCGCGACCTCTCCGGCGTAACCACCTGCTACGAACACGCTTCCGTTTTGCAAGGTCGTAACGGCAGAAAAAGCCCTTGCCACGTTCATGGGAGCCGCAGAACTCCAGTAGCTAGTATTCACTAGCGAGGAAAAACCAGCAACGCCGTAATCAGTCGTAGTGATGCTTTGAGTCACGGTAACAGTTGGTTCAATCAAGCTTAGAGCATTATTGACGATCGAAACGACGCCAATTATCGCTACGATGGCGATAATCACCAGAGTAACTGCAGCGAGCATGCTCAGGCCAGATCTCTTCTTCGAATTGAACTTTTTCAAAACTTTCTTGCTCCCAAATCAACAACAGGATCCCATTCTTATCAGGATCCAACAGTCATT
>JASHPQ010000194.1 GCA_030037995.1 Nitrososphaerales archaeon
TAATTTGGGTTATAGAGTAAAAAGTGAGGCAATTACTCAATTCACCAGATATTTGGCCGAATCCGGATTGACTCAAGCCTACGATGTTGCAAGAATACGCCAGATAGAACCATCCAACTAAAGAACCCATAACGATCAGGATTCCGAAGATAGTAAGAGCGATACCCCCAGAGCTCATGAAAGTGAATGTCAGCCTGGCCGATTAGCTACTTATCACTTGCAGAAGTTCGTCTCAGTAGTACAGATTCTAGTTAACAGAAGCGCAATCCTTGATCAGTCGAAAATTTCCAAGCGTACATCAGAGTAGCTTGAACAGATAGTGTGTTCGATGAATTGTACGGCTCCTGAAGCACAATATAATAGGTATTTTCCAAATCAACCAAAAAAAATCAAAATGGATTAGATTGCATATAGTCCGTTGCGTTCGAGATTGTCCCGGCTGATGCCAGGAAGCAGCTTCTTTAGAAACTCGCGTTCAGGTTAGAGGGGGTCTGCCTGATGATCCCTTCTCCTTTCAGTCTTTCTTCGAGGCTTTTCTTCGACATGGCGATCTTTAACTGAATTGTGAAACCGAATAGTAACAGTTTGCAACTATGATCGCAAAAGCATGTAAGCGATTTTATCTATATAGTTGGGAGCCCTGGACGGGATTCGAGCCCGTGACCTATTGCTTTCTCAGCAAACACCAGAAGTAGGAGAGCCCTGCCAGCATTTGCTTACGAGGCAATCGCTCTGACCAGGCTGAGCTACCAGGGCAAAGTGCAGTCCGTTTATAACCAGCGCGTCTTTCAAGATTATTTAATATCTCTGCTCGGAAACCAAAATTATTTTCGAAATCAGGAGGGTTAACTAAGTGGCTATCGTCACAGTATCTGGAATCCGCGGAGTTGTAAACACAGACATTGACGAGGCTGACGCGATCACTTACGGATTGAAATTCGGAAGCTTTCTTAGATCCGGGACGGTAGCAGTCGCAGCCGACACTCGAAAGACCGCGTGGCTGATGAAAGACGCGATCCTTTCAGGATTGTTGACCTCCGGCTGCACGGTCTTCGACCTGGGTTTTTCCTCGACGCCCAGCGTCTTCAAAGAAGTGTCGCTACGCGGCCTTGATGGGGGCATCATCGTCACGTCGTCCCACAATCCTCCAGAATGGAACGGGATCAAGTTTGTGATAAAGCCCGGCAGGGGAGTGTTCGAATCGGAGTTGAATTCAATTCAGAGCGCCTCCACCCAGCCGGTATCTCGTTACGGGAGAGTGTTTCCCAACCGTCCTTCTTACGTTGAAATCCTTCGTAACAAGGCAGGTAAGGATTCCGCAAAAGGAGTCAAGGTGGCGCTGGATCTAGCAGGGGGAGTGGGCTCGCTGTTCATACCGCAGCTCGTATCCTATCAGGGAAGCATCACTCACGCTATTCATGGTACTCCAGGAATATTTCCACGAATAATCGATCCCACTGTAGACCCCTTGATCGCTCTCTCCAATCTCGTTACTACAGCTGATTGCGATGTCGGATTTGCCTACGATTGCGATGCCGATCGCCTCGTAATCACTAATCAGAAAGGAAGAAAGCTGCCCGGGGACGCAACCCTATTGATTTGCCTCCGGTACTTTTTGGAAAATACAAGGAATAGACAGATCGTAGTCAGCGTGGACACGTCTCTTTCGGCTGAAGACTTGGTGCGCGAGTACAACGGGAAGATCATTTATTCAAAAGTGGGAGAGCCGAACGTCGTGCAAAAAATCATTGAAAACAACGCGGGTGCCGGAGGTGAAGGAAGCTCCGGGGGGTACATCGAACCTTCCTTTGTAATGTGCAGGGACGGCGTCTACGCCTCCACGATGATCTTGAAACTCATAAGGTCAGAGGGTTCTCTTTCCCAGCTTCTCCACCAGTTCGTAGAGTACCACCAAGATCGGGGGAAGGTAGAGATCGACAGAAAGCTAGCAGGAGAAATCCTCAAGGTTCTAGCGGGTACCGAAAGAGAGCCAGACATGACTGACGGAGTAAAGATTAGAATGGACGATAAATCCTGGGTACTAATTCGTGGATCCAATACAGAGAATGTCATCAGGGTCTCGGCGGAAGCAAAGAGTGCTCAAAGGTCGGGCGAGCTCGTGAAGGATTACATCAACAAGATAAATGAGATCGCTCTAGATCTATCTAAAAGCAAACCCACTTGACGATCTCCCATGACTGAGGATGATCAACCCCTAGACGAAGAAGCGATCATCAAGATCCTCTGGGGGACTCTCGGAAATTCCGAAACCAAGCGCGATCCTTTTGACGACGATGCCACTTGGGTCAAAAATCAGCGCGGCAAGCAGTTCCTCGTGGAAAAGGCGGACATGTTCGTTGCCACGACGGACGCCCCTCCTCAAATGACGCCCGCGCAAATGGGCAGGAAATCCATCGTGGCGTGTGTCAGTGACCTGGCGGCAAAGGGTGTCAGTCCGAAGTACTGCCTCGTTTCCGTGGGCCTTCCCAAGAAGCTCGCCACTCAGGATTTTGTAACTTCCCTTGCGAGCGGTTTTAACATGGCAGAATCGGAGTACGGGCTGAAGATCATCGGGGGAGATACGAACGCCACCAGCGTGGATCCGGTCATCGATTGCTCCATTTTCGGCTTTGCAAGCTCCCTCGTTCTTAGAAAGGGAGCGAGGCCTGGCGATCTCGTTGGAGTAAGTGGAAAGTTTGGTGCTCAGCCGGCAGGACTGCTGATCCTTTTGCACAAAGCAAAGTCTTCGGACAAAGAATTTGAAAAAAATGCGGTTGCCTCGGTTCTTGAACCGCGAGCCAGACTCGACATTGGCCTCAGGGCATCGAGATTTTTCTCCAGCTGCATTGACTCCTCGGACGGCCTAGCCATTTCGCTTTACCATCTGGCGGAGTCGAGCAAAGTAAACTTCGACCTGGATCGCCTTCCGATGAATTCCGGCGTCGATCAGTTTGCTTCAGAGAACAGCCTCTTGAGCAGGGAGCTAGTGCTCTTTGGAGGGGAAGAGTACGAGCTCGTGTGTACCTTCTCAAAGAGGCACGAGAGAGCTCTTTCTAAATTGGGAGTGGAGACTATTGGAGTCGTCGGCAAAAAAAATGCAGACGCAAAGGCCGAGGTGCTGTTTAATAATGAGCTCGTAGCGAGAAGAGGTTGGCTCCACTTCAAGTCATGAAGAGCTAGCTAGCTTCGATCGCTTCTTTCAAGGCCTGCTCATAGCCTGCGTACATCTTTTCCAGTTTTTCCTCGTCGTCAGATTCCGAGTAGATTCTGATGATGGGTTCGGTCCCGCTGGGCCGGAGGAGAATCCAACTGTTATCATCTGTCCAAATTTTCAGACCATCGGTACGATCAATCTTCGCTCCCGACCTGGTTGCTTTGGCCTCGATGATTTTCATAACGTTGGGCCTTTTTTCTTTAGGGCATTCGAACTTGGATTTCTTCTGGTAGAACGTTTTGAGCTTCGATATAGCTTGACTAAAACTGATGTTCCGTGCAGCGAGCGTTTCGAGTACGAGCGCTGTAGTCATCGCCCCGTCTCTTACGGGGATGTGAGGCCCGTAAAAGAAGCCCCCGTTCTCCTCGAGACCCAGCGGGGCGTTGTTGTCGATCATTGCCCTTGAAACATCTACACTGCCCACCGTCGTCCAGAGTACTTTTGCCCCATGGTTGGCTGCTACGATCCCTACGAGAGCCGAAGTGCTGACCGTTGTCACGACTGGCCCTCCCTCGTGCTTCGAAAGCAGGTAGTCTGCTAGCATCGAGCCAGTCCGGTCTCCCCAGTAAATTTCGCCGTTCTCGTCGCAGAAGAGACTCCTGTCGCCGTCTCCGTCGTACGCCACTCCAAAATCTGCATGGTACGACCTTACCGCCTCGCACATGTCCTTCAACACCGCCGGGGTCGGCTCCGGCCCTCGCCCCGGAAAATTGCCGTCGGGCTGCGCATTAATCGTTATCACCTTGCAACCCAGCCTTTCGCACAGATAAGGAGAGGCAACTGCCTGGGCACCGTTTCCAATGTCCAGCACGACCGTGAATTTTCTTCCGGAGATCCTCGGCACGTTAACCTGGGACATGATGCCGGCAATGTAGTTTTCAATCACCCGGGATTCTTTGCCAGATCTGCCGACGGCTTGCCAGTCCGGTCGATTGTATTTTTTTTCCAAATAAATTGCCTCGACAGCAGCTTCGTCTTCTCTCCGGACCTCGACGCCATCTGATCCCACGAACTTGATCCCATTGTACTGGGGAGGATTGTGCGAAGCGGTGACGATAATCCCGCCGACGTAACCCAGCGTCCTGACGCCAAACTGGTGGGCGGGAGTGGGAGCAAGCCCACCTGCGTTCACGTTATTTCCCGCAGATAGTAACCCGGACAAAACGCTGCCCACAAGCGACGGCGACGAATTGCGCACGTCGTTGCCCACGAGCACTGGCTTGGAACTTCCCAGAAAAGTCCCGATGGACTGAGACATCTCGGCAATGAATTCCAGGGTGATATCTTTGCCCGGTACGCCTCTGATGCCATTGGTCCCAAAAAACTTGCGCGATGCGACTGCCAAAGAATACTTTCAGCTTTGCCGTCCTTCCTTTGTTCCCTTATAAATTCCGCTGGGGTCCGTCCTACGGCCGGTTCCAAGTTTTAGTAATACAGCTCTAACTCAGCCCCAGAACCAGCCCTTGTCTTCGCAGGACAATTCAGAACCGCAAACACTGCACCTGAGGTGACAGGTCTGAATGAAGGCCATCTCGTTGTTGCACATCGGGCAGTTTACTAGTTTCCTGCCGTTCGGCGGATTGAGTGAGCGCGTCATGAAATGGACCTTGAGGAAATCAAAAAGTCGCTCCGCCTTTTAATAATACACGAATCCTCGGAAGCCGCACCAAGCTCTATGGGTCCATTTTTTCTAGATTGGCAACGATGCGCATAGTGAATTCCTGCGTACTGGTTTTACCACCGAGATCCACGGTAAGCTTTGATCTGTCTTCAGTTTCCAAGGAGCTTATCGTTGCTTTTTCGATATCCAAGGCCGTCTTTTCTGTCTGTGCGGGTCCGTTTTTCGAATACAGCCAATGTAGCAGCATAGCGGTGGACAAAATTTCCGCCGTTGGATTGGCGAGTTGTTTTCCGGCAATATCGGGTGCACTGCCGTGTACAGCCTGAGCCATCGCGTACCTCTCGCCGGAATTTAGCGAAGGGGCCAAACCGAGACCTCCGACAGTGCCCGCGGCCACGTCCGAAAGGATATCACCGAACAGGTTAGTTGTCACGAGGACATCAAAAGTCTCTGGAGCCATCACCAGCTGCATTCCTACAGAATCCACCAGCCCCTCATCGAGCTGGATCGTAGGAAAATTCATCGCCATCTTTCTAACTTCCTCGAGAAACAGCCCGTCTCCCTCTACCAGGACATTAGCTTTGTGCACCGCGGTAACTTGCTTCTTTATCCCGCGTGAAGCTGCAAGTCTGAAGGCTGTTTCAGCAATCCTCCTGCAAGCTTTTCTGGTGACAACCCTCAAGGAAAATACAGTGTTTTCATCTGGCCAAAATTCCCCATAGCCCTTGAACAGATTTCGATCTGGGTAAAAATCCTCCGTGTTTTCGCGCACGATAACCAAATCTATTTTTTCATTTTCGTCGCCAACGAGGGATCTGATTGGCCTGATGTTGGCAAACAGGTCAAAGGCTTTTCTTATTTTTCCTGAGGCCATCGGGTAATCTTTGTCGTCCTTGGGATAAGTTCCAGAAGCCAACGGGCCGAGAATCCATCCGTCGCATTTCTTCATGCCTTCAAGAGTTTCGGGAGGGAGTGTCCTGCCCATCTTGTTGTACGCTTGTAACCCAATCGGAAGATCCACGAGGTCGAGATCGAGTGAATTCCGCTTGGCTGCAACGGAGAGTACTTCGACCGCGCTGTCGACGACTTCGGGGCCGATGCCGTCTCCTTTCAAAACCGCAAGTCTAAGCGTTGGTCTCTCGGTCATGCTAGCAAGAGATCGCCGTACTTTTCGACGTAAGCCAATAGTCCTCCCTCGTTGAGGATGGCCTCCATCGTTTTAGACATCCTGGGAAAGGGGAGCTCCTGTCCACTTGTCAGGTTGACGACTTTGCCCCCGGACAAATCCAGTTCTAGCTCGTCCCCTTCATTTATTGCCGGGGTGTTCACGACCAAAGCAGGCAGCCCAATGTTTATCGCGTTCCGATAAAAGATCCTCGCAAAGGAGCTCGCAAGCACGGCTCGCACGCCAAGCATCTTGATCACGAGAGGTGCCTGCTCGCGGCTGGATCCCATTCCAAAGTTCTTACCGGCAACGATGTAGTCCCCGGGCCGCACCTTCGAAGGAAATTCGGATCTCGCGTCCTCCAGCGTATGCTTTGCAAGCTCCGGCAGATTAGACCGAAGGCTCATGTACCGCCCGGGAGAAATCTCGTCCGTCGATATGTTGTCGCGAAATTTCCAAGCTTTTCCCGGCATATTCCTAATCTCCGTACTGTGATGTGCTAGAGAAATTCCCTCGGATCCGTTATCTCTCCCGTGATGGCAGTAGCCGCCGCGGTTGCGGGCGACCCAAGGTACGTTTGAGCCCTGGGATTTCCAGTTCGCCCCGGAAAATTGCGGTTGGAGCTCGAAAAGATAACTTCGTTATCAGCCGGAATTCCGCCAAGGGCTCCAAAGCAAACCCCGCACCCTGCTGGGGTAACTAGAGCGCCTGCGGCCAGAAGCGTTTCCAAGATTCCTTCCCGTAAGCAGCGAACGTAAACCTTCTGGGAAGAGGGGGTCACGATGAGCTTTAGCCCCTTTGCTTTTTCTCGGCTCCTGAAGATCCTGGCGACAGTCCTCATGTCCTCTATCCTCGTGTTGGTACAGCTTCCTATGAATACCTCGCTCACTTTAACACCCGTCACATCAGAAACCGGTTTCACATTGTCGGGAGAGCTGGGTAACGCTATCTGAGGTTCGAGCTCGTCCGCATCGATTGGAATCTCGGACTCGTACGTCGCGCTATCGTCTGCCCTAATTTCTACGTACTTTTCAGCCCTGCCAAACTCTTTCAAATAGTGGAGGGTTCTCTCATCGGAAGCGATAATCCCGGTCTTTGCGCCGGCTTCGACTGCCATGTTGGTGAGGGTGAGCCTACCGTACACATCCAGATTATCAATCGCTTTTCCCTCGAATTCCATGGACTTGTAGGTCGCTCCGTCTGTCCCCAGAATGGAGAGCGTCTTCAAGATGAGATCTTTCGCGAAAACTCCTCTCGGCAAAGTACCATCGACTTTAATCTTGATCGACTCCGGTACTCGGAGCCAAGTCTTCCGAAGTTTCATCGCAACGGCAATGTCGGTAGCTCCCATCCCGGTGGCGAAGGCACCCAGGCCGCCGGAGGTGCAAGTGTGCGAGTCCGTCCCGACAACAAGATCCCCTGGGGAAGTATAATCCTCAGCCATGACCTGATGACAGATTCCATTACCGGCGTCGGAGAGCGCCAATCCATTGTTCATGGAAAAATTCCTGACAGTGGCCTGATCGTTGGAGAGCTCTTTGGTGGGGCTTGGGACCGCGTGGTCTATAAAGAATATCGTCCTGTCCTTCGAGTCTTCTAGGGTTCCCGCTTTGAGCTTCTGGATCTGATTTATGAGCAGGGGTCCTGCTGCGTCGTGGCTGAACGTGTAATCCACTTTGACGATGACTACTTCCCCTGCCGAAACTTCTCCGCCCGCGGTGTGAGATCCGATTATTTTCTCGGCGAGAGTCTTTGGTGCCATTCTCTAGTCCGCTTCCTGTTTCTCTTTGCTTTCTGTATTCGTTCCAGTTTTCATCGAGATAAGCTCATTGATCGCACTAGACACCACTTCGGAGCAGGCAAAAATTTCCTCCAAGCTTACATTTTCCTCGGACGAGTGAGATAGTTTAGCTTCGCCGGGTCCGTAGGTGACGGCATCGACTCCGAAAGCCATCGCGTAGGTATTCATATCTCCGGTACCTGATTTCGTGATGAACTGCGGCTTCGAGCCTCTCCTGAGAATCGACCGGCTGACCGCCCTGACCAAGGGGGAACTCAAAGGGACTCTGTACGGCTCGGTCGGTTCATCGTACGCTACAGAAATCTTGGCATCGGGAACTTTCGATCGAAAATCAGCAATCAACCTTTCCGCAATTTCTCTGATCTGATCAGTTCGCGACCCAATAGGGACTCGCACATCAATCGTCGCGGTCGTCTTCCCGGGAATAACGTTATGCGCCGTGCCGCTTTTGATTTCCGTTAGGGAGATGGAGACCTTGTCAAGCGAACCATCGTTCTCCGCCTTCAGCGTCTTTTTCAAAGCGGAATATACTTCGTAAAGTAATTCAGCAGAATTGGTAACGAACTTGGGAGCGCTCGCGTGGATCTCCGGAGTGACGATTGTAATCCTTAAAGTGAGGTGCCCGCGATAGCCTACCGTCACCTTCGAGAGGCCCCCAGGCTCTCCAAAAAGAGCGTAATCTGCTCTAAAATTTCTCCGAACAAGTTCCGCCAATCCTGCACTAGAGCGTTCCTCCTCGGTCACCCCAGCGAAGATGACTCTTCCATTGAATTGACTGGAGGAGTCCGACGCTAAATCTTCAAACGCAAAAAGGAGGGCCAGTAAAGGACCCTTGGCATCACAGGCACCCCTTCCGGAAATCTTCCCGCCCTCGAATTTCACTGGAAGCTCCCCGGGAACAGTATCCATGTGGCCGCAAAGAAACACAGATCTCTTGCCGGCACCAAACTCGCAGAGGACATTCCCCACTGGATCTATTTGAGGGGACATTTTTTTGCTCTTGAGGTAATTGTAGATCCGCATCGCCACGTCCGCCTCCCTGCCCGACGGCGAATACGTGGACATCACCCGGAGAACGAGGTCTGCTCTTTCAACTTTCCGGGCAGAGTTTTCTCCCAACACTGCGCCGCTTTCGTGAGTCACTGTTTCCATCGACGTTCTACTTCCTCGAAAGATCTAGGAGATAATCTACGATCATCCCCGGAATGTCTACTTTGCTCTGGGCCATGACATTCTTGAACTCGGTAGTGTTATTGACTTCGTGAACGAGCAACCCTCTGTCCTCGGACTCCATGAGATCCACTCCATAGAACCCGCTTCCAAACGGCCGTGTGGCTTTGATGCACAGCTCATCCAGTTCTTTGGTCACGGGGAGATTTTCCGCCTTGCCTCCTCGCGCGGTGTTGGTCCTCCAGTCGCTCGTCGTCGAAATTCTGTGGATTGCGGCTACCGTCCTACCACCGATGACAACGGCCCGTATGTCTCTCGGAGGGCGTTTCACCTTTTCCTGCAAGTAGTATATTTGGTAGAGGGGAAACATCTCCTCACGATCCTCGATCACACTCTTTGCCGCGTCTTCATCGTTTAACAGGGCAACCAGTCTTCCCCAGCTTCCGATTGTGGGTTTCAGGATCGCTGGGTAACCCAGCTCAGCAAGCGCCTTCAGGGCCGCCTCTTCCGTGAATGCCAGTTTCGTTTTGGGAGTAGGGACCCCGTTGTTTGCGAGGATCATGCTCGTGATGAGCTTGTTGCCGGTCTTGAGTGCGATATCCAGGCCGTTGACAACGTGACACCCATGGCCTTCCAAGACGCCGGTAAGGTGCAGGTTCCGGAAGTAAGAGGCACTTCGCTGCAAGACGACCTTTCCGAACTTCCTCGGAACCTCCTCGCCGTACAGCAGATCGAAGTAAAGATCTTTGGAGTCGAAGGTCTTGAAATCGATCTCGCCGCTCCTTTTCTTGGCGGCTTCAATAATCGCCTTCTCTTCGAGTCTGACGAGATCGTAGACCATCGAAATTCGGTGCATAAGCTCCTATTCTCCCCAGTCCTCTCCGACAGTCTCGGCGGGCTTTATGTCACGCACACCCGCGTCGGATATGTCAAGTTCAAAGGAAGTTCCGCAGTCGTTGCAGGTCACGAGCTCCCCGTCGATAGCGTCATTCGGAACTGTGATCTCGCCGTAGCATTCTAAACAGTTCATTTTGGCTTCATTTCACCTCCATTTTCACTGAGTGTTTTGGGCGGTGGCCGCGATGTTCTCCGTGACACTCACGGCCTCCGCTTCCATTTGATCAGTCAACCCCATTTCGAAAAGATCTCCCACTCTGAGATTCTTCAATCCTCGAGCGAGCTGTTGGCTGGATTCGGGAGTGGGCTCCAGCCCCAAGGTTTTCATCAAAAACGCCGCCCCATTCTTCCCTGAGAGCTCGCCGAAAACCACTCTCCTGGAATTTCCCACGGCTTTTGGAGGGATGAGTTCGTACGTCTCCGGATTCTGTATGATCGCCGCAAGATGCGTCCCAGCTTTGTGAGTGTACGCGTTTTTCCCGACGAGTGGTTTGCTGCCTGGAACTTGGGAGTTGGAGTAGCTCGCAATCAAAGAGGAAAGCTCTCCCAGCATCTCGTAGCGAAACTGCCGCTTTACCCCATAGAGCAACCTAAGGGCCATCGTTACCTCGGCGAGGGAAGCGATCCCTACTCTTTCCCCATACCCATCTATAGTCACGTGGATCTGATCCGCACCCGCTTCGACGGCGGCTAGCGAGTTTGCTAAGGCAAGCCCAAGGTCATTGTGACAATGAACGTCGATTGGGGCATCGGTCACGTCTTTCACCAGCCTTACTAGTTTCTTCATACCGCGTGGAAGCATCATGCCAACCGTATCTGGAACCCCGATTCGGTCAGCGCCAGCATTGGATACTTCGGAAATGAACCGGGAAAGATAGTCTGGGTCTGCGCGGCTAGCATCCTCGACCGTAAAGCGAAACTTCAGTCCGTGGCTCTTCGCGTACTCCACAGCTTCAACGGATCTTTCAAGCGCTTCTTCGCGCGAGACATGCAATTTGTTCCGCAGATGGATGTCAGACACGGAGTGATACATTGCGATCCAATCGACATCGCAAGAACGAGCGATGTCGATATCCGCTGGCAAAGCCCGCCCGTGGGAGATTATCTGCGCGCTAAACCCAGCTTTTTTCATTTCCTTGAGCGACTCTCGATGAGAATCGGAAATCACAGGGCTGATTTCAATCGAGTCTACCCCAAAATAGTCAAGCATCCACGCAATTTGCAATCTCTGCCTCTTCGAAAAAGATATGCCGACACTCTGCTCCCCCTCCCTCAGCGTGGAATCTAAAACGGAAACATTAGGGACTGCAGTATCCACCTCTGCTGAATTCAGCAGATTAGAGTAGTATGCAGCATCACGTGTGTAATGTTCGTTCGAGGTTTCAAGTCGATTCAAAATAAGTGGCACTGGTCTGAGAAGCTGTATGCGATATCCGCAGTTTCCTTGCTGATATAACGCTTGCCGCTGCGAATTTAGCGAACGACCTTGAGAACGACGACGGTATTCGTATCAGCTATGCCTGTCAGTTTACGTATCTCGTCGATCGTGGCGTTGATCTCCGCTATATTCGCACCGCCAACGACTACCGCGATGTCGTATTCTCCCGTGATCTCAAAAATTGACTGAACGCCCTTGGTTTTCTTCAGCCGGTTAGAGATCTCTGAAGTGGGAAAGCTCGGGTTCACGGAGAGGAGGCTGATCGCGTTAGCCTGTGGGCCAATATTTGTTTCGATGGTAAACTTGGAAATTACGCCCGATTTCACTAGCTTGGAAACTCGTCTTCGGATTGCCGCCTCCGAGAGGTCAACCGCTTTTCCGATCTCGACAAAGGGTCTCCGGCTGTCTTCCCTGAGCATGGAAAGTAGTTTTTCGTCTGTCTGATCCATTAGACTTTCACTTTACAGAGCTAAGGGGCAAGCTCTTCGACCATTCTTGCTCGAGAGCCACTTCTTTCGATCTCGCTGAAGATCTCGTCCAGCCCTTTTATGACACGATCTATTTGCGGCCGAGTTATAACGAGCGGTGGCAGAAATCTCAGGATATTGAGTCCGGAATACAACAGGATCAAATCGTGATCAAAGCCTTTCATGATCGCGTCTTTCACTGGGATTTTCAATTCCACACCGATCATCAAGCCCTTCCCGCGGACTTCTCGGACTATGGAAGGATGCTTTTCCCGGATCCATTCCAGTTTTGCCCTAAAGTACTCACCGTCAGATATCGTCTTCTGGAGTATACTCTTGGAAATCAGAAAATCAAGTGCCGCGTAGGCTGCTGCACAACCTAATGGATTCCCCCCGAAGGTACTGGTGTGCTCCCCTGGCTTCATGACTGAAGAAACAGCTTCAGTGGCAGCGGCAATTCCAAATGGATAACCACCTGCGATTCCCTTGGACGCCGTCAAGATATCCGGACTAACACCCCAGTTCTCGCATGCCCAAAGCTTGCCCGTCCTGCCAAACCCAGCCTGCACCTCGTCGACGATCAAGAGCGCCCCTTTGGCCTTGGTAGCCTCTCTGAGTCCGGGCAAAAAGTTATCAGGAGGAACGTGAATCCCGCTCTCTCCCTGGATCGGTTCGACCAAAACGGCCGCGATGGTGTCGTCGATTACCTCCCGTGCTTTTTCGAGATTTCCGAACTGCGAAAACCGCACACCCGGTAGCATAGGCTCGAAAGGCTTCCTGTACTTCTGGTTCCACGTTGCTGAGAGAGCTCCGAACGTCTTTCCGTGGTAGCTTCCGGTGAAGGCTACGAGGTTCGATCTACCGGTGGCCTTGCGTGCAAACTTTATCGCGGCTTCGTTTGCTTCGGCCCCGCTGTTACAAAAAAAGATCCTGGACAGACCAGAGGGGAGGTGTTCTGTCAGGAGGGACAGATAGCGATCTCTGGAATCATTATACAGGGAACCGTGACAAGTGATGAGCTTGCGTGCTTGCTCGGAGATCGCATCCACCACATAGGGATTCGAGTGTCCCACGATCGCGACCCCGTAGCCTCCAGAAAGATCGACGTACTCTCGGCCGTTTGCATCGTAAACCAGCGCTCCTTCACCTCGAACCACTTCTACAGGGAACTTTTGGTACAGCGGGACCAGATGGCTATCTTCCATTTTCAATTTGAAATTACCGTCCCACGTCCAGTATCGGCAGCCTGAAGCGGGTGTTCTTTCAGTCCAGAAGCGATCACGGATCGCGCAGCACCCATCTCCACTGCTTCTATCGCGGCAATAACTTTCTTATCCATGCCAGAGCCGATCCTCGGCAGCGACTTTCTAGCTTCTTCTATTTTCATTTTTTGAACCACCATATCATCTAAAATCAAACCTTCAGTATCCGTCAGGAAGATCGCGCTTTCGGCCTTTAGGGCGCCAGCAATGTGTGAACAAGCCCTGTCCCCATCTACGTTCAGAAGCTCAAACTCTTCTCCGACCGCCACCGGGGAGATCACCGGGACGATGCCATTGGACAACAATAGTTCTAGTAATTGCGTATTGACTCGATTGATTTTTCCCGTAAAACCACCCTCGATCGCAACTTTTCTCCCGCGCTCGTCCACCACGATGAGCTTTTTCTTCCGTTGCGCCCTCAGAAGCATCCCGTCGACCCCGGAAAGCGATAGGCTATCAATACCACTTCTCTCCAGAACCTGTACGATCTGCTTCGCCAGAAGGCCGGACATTACCATGGTAAAAATCTCCGCAGTCTCTTTATCCGTGTATCTGCTTTTAATGCCCTCGGGCGAAGTGATGAACTCCTGTTTTTTTCCCATTTTTTCCGCGACTTCTGTAACTTGATCCCCGCCCCCGTGTACCAAGACTACATTCTTCCCAGAGTCGCGCAGGAACCGAATGTCTTCGACTATCGAGGGGTTGACACCAGAAAGGATACTCCCTCCGATCTTGCAGACCACTGCTTTCTCGTTCAAACTGGATGCAGCCCCGGAAATAACAATCCGTCTGTTTCATCGAACCCTGCCATTAGGTTCATGCACTGCACCGCGTTGCCCGCAGCTCCCTTCATCAGGTTGTCAGTGGCAGAAAGAAGTAACAAACGGTTCAGTCGCTCGTCGATCTCAAATCCAATGTCACAAAAGTTAGAGCCCGCGAGAAATTTTGGATCTGGATACTTTGCAAGCCCCTTCTTGTCTTTTACAAACCTGACAAAGCGAGCGCTCTGATAGGAATCCCTGAGGGACTTCCAAACAGCAGGGGTCGTCAGTTTGTCCGTTCCGAACGTATGGATCGTGCACAATATCCCTCTCACGATATTGACAGCGTGCGGTGTCATTGATACCTTCACGACCCTTCCGGAAAGTCTGGAGATCTCTTGTTCGATTTCCGCAGTGTGTCGGTGGTCCACCGGCTTGTACGGCCGGATGACGCCGTATCTCTCTGCATGATGAGTGCCGGTGGAGGGCTTCGTGCCGCCTCCCGAGCTCCCAATTTTGGAGTCGACCACAATGTGATCCAGATCAATCATCCCGGATCTTGCAAACGGTGCCAGTGCGAGGATGCTCGTGATCGCCATGCAGCCTGGGTTCGCCACGAGTTTTGAGTCTCTCACCTTCACTCTGTAAAGCTCCGGGATTCCGAGTTGCGTAGTCCGAAGCATCTCTGGGTGGGGATGAGTGAAGTGGTACCAGTGTTCGTACGCCTCTGTACTTTGCAGCCTGAAATCGGCGCTCATGTCGACGATTTTCATGCCCGTCTTCACCAAGTCCGGCACGATTTTAACTGCGGACCCGTGAGGAACCGCGGTGAAAACAAAATCGCAACTAGAGGTGATGTCGTCCAACTTTGGAGAGGTAAATCTGAGTTCAGTAAAAGACCGCAAGTTGGGATGTAAGCGATACACTACTTCACCCTCATATTGCTTTGACGTCGCAATAGTCACTTTCACTTTCGGGTGATTTACAAGGATCCTGAAAAGTTCTCCTCCGACATATCCGGAGGCGCCGATGATCCCGACGCGCAGACTTGCAGACATTTTAGCTTAGTTTACATTTGTTCGAAAGGTTCGAATCCGGTTAATAGCCTTAACGCATTGAGGAACAATCTCGAACTCAGAATGTTCGAATTTCGTAGTTCTATGCCTCTGAACGTACGTAGAGTAACAAACCTATTTGTTGCGTTTATCCTACAGGAATATCCCAGACTTTAAAAAATAATTTTATTCACGTCGGTTTCTTTTCGGAGTACTCGCATTGAAAGCTAGCTCCTATTCCGGCATTTTCGAATATGGAGCTTGGGATAAAGTGATACCTGATTCCCCTCTTCGACAGGTCGAGCGCCGTATCCTCTTTGGCTGCAAACCAGCAGCTATCAGCGACGTAGTAGCAAAGGATTCCGTGAGATGCGTTCAGACACACGTGAACCAAGTTCTCCTCGGAGTAAAACATCTTCTCGCCACACTCGATGCAATTCATTTCCTTCCCTTTTAGGTCGGGAACTTGTTGCTTTTCCATTCGCTTCAGCTACAATGGTTTAGTACGGATTAACAAGAAAAACTCTTCGCCTCCTCGCCCAAAAAGAGTCTAGAATCCCGTCTTATTCCATTCGGGTTACCAGATCTTTCGCCCGTCTGTAGTGAACTGCGTCGATTAGCCGGTCATCTACCCTGAGTGCGCCCGTATTCATTTTCTCTGCCTTCTCGTAAAGTTCGACTATTCTCGCAGCTTCGTTAATCTCCTCATGTGAGGGGCTAAAAATCTGGTTTGCGATTGGGATCTGGGACGGATGAACGAGCTGTTTTCCCGAGCAACCCAGACCTCTCGCGGTCTTGGCCGCTTGCTTGAATCCCTCCAAGTTTGCAAGCTCGAAGTACACGCCGTCGATCGGATCCAAGTCGTTTGACCGCGCCGCCGCAACAATCATCCCAAGAATTCCTGCGTTGGAGCTATATGATGCCACGTTTCCTCGAACCGAGTTGGCATAATCCTGAGGGCCGAAGCTTAAAGCAGCAGCTCCCTTTGATGCAGCGATCTTCGGAAGATTCACCAGTCCGCGGGCCGTCTCAACCAGGCAAATCAGATTTTTTCCCGTATAATCGTAGACCTTGCCGGCGTCGTCTTCGATCTTCGGCAGGACCACCGAGTCCACTTTTTCCATCCGCGTTACGGCGTCTAGATCTTCTTGGGAATAGCCGTTACCCTTCTTGTTTATTCTCAGACAAAGTTCTTTTTTTGGGCCCCATTCAAGCTGCTTTAACAGATCCTGCAAAGTATCCCTAGCGGCTGATTTCGCGCCCTCAGGGACCGAATCCTCCAGATCGAAGATTATCGAATCAGCATCGAGAGAGATTGACTTTCTGATCTTTTTTTCTTCGTTCCCCGGAACAAATAGTTGACTTCTGCGGAGCAAACCTAAGTGAGGTACTCTCTTTGTAAGAAGTGCCTGTGGTTCGGTATTTTAGTTTGAACTATTTGGGCCACATTAGGACCTGCAAAGCGGCCACCAAACGATGATCGTTCGAGGGAACTCCGGCTGCTCTTCTATGCAACGGAAGCCAAAAGACTAGCGATGCTCATCTCTCTTCGTCCGAAAGGCAGTTGTCGTATTGAAAATTAAGAAAAGAAGGGTTACAACGTAAATCAGAAGAGTCAGTAGAGGGTCCACGAAGGAAAGGGCAATTGCCACAGCGTATGAAATTGGGCCGCCTGCCATTCTCTTGTTTATCCTCGACATGATTCTTTCGTCTGTCACATCTTGAGAGATCAATTTCTCTTTCACGGCGTACTGCCACAAGAGTTGAGAAGTAATGCTGGTGGCAAATAGATTCAAACCATACACGATTAACGAGAGCTGGAGAGTAGGGTAACGGCCGAGCAGCGCCGTAGAGAACGGTATGAATCCGATGGTTAGGAGAAATATGATATTCACCCAAAGTAGCACCCGATCAACTCTGGTTACAAAGTTGAACATCATGTGGTGCCTAATCCAAAATGCGCCAAGTATTGCAAAGCTGATGACATAGCTCAGAATGTCCGGCAGCAGTCCACGAAGAGACGTCACAAGCTGTGAATTTTCCGAGCCAATAGAGCTCGATGTAATTATTGGTACACTGAGGCTGAGGATGAGAACCGTCATCACGGTTCCAAAAATGCCGTCCGTCAGGGACTCCAGCCTTCCCTTACCCAGGCCTGGAATGACGTAATGAGTGTCTGAACTCAATTTAGTCGTTAAACCCGGATTCAGGGAAATCTCTACCGAAGGATTAGTTCTTTTCCCCTTCGGAGCTTCGTCGCAGAAGGTCAATTCTGGTAAGCTTAAAGGGAAATTGTCGAGAGGCAACTACGGTCGTCTTTGGCTCAAGAGTCCCCACAACCCTCCAGGCCAAAGCCGAGAATTGAGAGCCTTTCCGATATGATTTTCGGACTCGCACTCTCAGTCGGGGCTATCACGCTCGTCGGAAAACCTCCCACCACCGTCCCTGGATTATACGAGGATATTCTCCTGTTTGGGTTCAGCTTCGCGATTTTGATCTCCGTTTGGATGCGCTATTCAAGGATTATGTCTGTGCTGCCCTTAGAGAACAGGAGGACCATCTCGCTCAACACGCTTTTGCTGTTTACAGTCTCTCTCGAGCCCTTTCTGTATAATCTACTCAACGAGAACTCTTCCTCGAGCTCCCCCACTTTCTTCAACGCAATTGCGATCGCATACGGGACGGATTTAGGAATCCTGATGCTCATCCTAGGATTCTTCACAACGCTGCTTGTTAACGAGGAAAAGAAACTTATTCCGAAGGACCTGGTGAAGGAATATACGTATGATGCAATTTCATATTACTTTTCAGCAGCGCTATTCCTCCTTTCGCCACTCATACCCCTATCGATCCCGGGAATAGGCTTTCAACTTAGATTTGACTTTTGGATTCTACCTCTCATTATCGCCCCTATCAGGAGATTTAGCATGAATGCGATCAGCGAAACTAGGAAGGCTCGCTCGAGAGCTAAGCTGACCGGGAGCTAGGCGATCCTAACAAAGAATCGCTCACCTTTCCTCCCTCTTCGATTTGACTCGACTCTTCCAATTTTCGAGGGAGAACTCGGGATCCTGAAAAAGTTTCTTGCCCTCTGTTTCTCTTCGAATAAGCTCGGTGGCGAATTCTAGAACTTTCGCAAGTTTTTCGGCCGGGAACTTGCAGGCCCCGCACTGATCCATGTGAACGATATCTCCGGGGGCCACCGACATTCCAGCGATTTTCAGGGGGATTCCCGCGCCCCTGAGCTGAACCGGGCCGTGACCTGAGGTCATCCCAGTTGCAAGGTACTGGATACCGGTTTCCTTGATTTCTACGTAGTCCCGCATGGGCCCATCGGTCAGGACTCCCACGACTCCGAATGCTTTGAATTCCGTTGACATCATGCCGCCGAAGAGGCCTGCAAGTTGGTCAAGGCCCTCGGAATAGGTCTGCCTCGCGACTAGTATCACAGGCTGAGGTGTGTGATCAAGGTGTTCGTAGAGTAACCATGTATCGAGCTTCGTGCCTTCCCATGTTTCGTCAGAGTACCAGGCGGTAGCGGCGTATCCGCACACCGGTTTGTACTCCGGGTAAATGCAACGGACCGAAGTATCAGTATAGTATTCCCCGCGCCAAGAGTCGTACAGCTTTAGGCAGATCTCACTGTCAGGATAAGTCGCCACCACATTGCATATAGTTGCAGTATCGAAATTGCGAAGCTTCTCGATGATTTCTCTATCAGAAGGGTTCGGCATCAATTTTTCGTGAAAATCAGTTCTCGAAATTTATATGTTCCCTTCTGTACAGGAACAAATACGAGTTAAAACAGAGAAGCCAAATGAAGTCGTGGTAAAATTGATGATTATTGACAATCCGTCGAAAGACACTTTTGACTTCTTGTTAATGCCAAAAACTGGGTGATGGCGCCCTAGCGCCATCAGAGCTTCGGAAAGGGCAAGTGAAGCTTCACAGTTTCAAACACGGAGCTGCTTCAGTTCAAGCCAATTGATGCTCGCTCAACCGTCACGTGTACCCTAGACGCCTCAAGTTGTCCATGACGAGCTTTTCTTCTACTTCCGAGAATTTGTAAGTCAGATCTTTGCGTGTTACGTAGGCTTGTTCAAGGGATTCAAATGAACGTGGCTGCGCCATGATCTCGCTAGCGATGCGGCCATCCATGAAATCTGGAGGTCGGATTCCCATTAGCGCAAGCGA
>JASHPQ010000195.1 GCA_030037995.1 Nitrososphaerales archaeon
TCGTCGCCAGCGTGTGAGTATCGTAAGGCCCTCCCCTCACTCGATCCTTCCAGGTCTTGCCACCATCGAAACTTCTAATTAGGGCGCCGGCTTCTATGGCGACGTAGACCACTTCGAAGCGAGTCGGATCCGCAGCTACGTACCGCACGTGGTGCGTATCCGGCTTCGGAGAAAAACTCCAGCTGGTCGACGAAGCAAGCTCAGTCAGTACCGCGGGTTCCTCCCAAGTTTCCCCACCATCGTCGGAGAGATAAAACGAGCTGGGTTCGGTGCCTGCATAGACCACTCCAAACCCTTTCTCGCGCTTGTTTGGGCTGACCGCAACTGAAGTCACTTGATCGTTCGCGATTCCCTTCCATGCACGCCTCCAAGTTTTTCCCGAATCGTCCGTCACCCAGAGGCCCTGTCCGAAGGTCGCGACGTACAGTCTGGAAGGGTTGGAAGGGTCGGAAACGACGCATTCCGGACTGGTGTTTGGAAGTTTGGTTTCGGCAATCCACTTGCCAGCGGAGCTCTCCATGACTAACAATTGTTCCTCCATCGCGATGAACAGCTTTAGCATGTCTCGCACCCATTGCCCTAACTACTTCGATGCCGCGATCTCCGCGATCGATCTGTTGGTCCTGGCAGAAAAATCATAGTCGTTCGCGTCGTAGCCCTTCTGTGCAAACTCGTCGCGGTGTTTGATGAAAAGCCACGACTCCTTCATGTTTCCCAAGCCCTTGGTCCGCACGAGAGCAAAGGAGCCTTGGAGCTTTTTGCCGTACAGCCTGAACTTCAGGTTCCCTTGCTTCAGGCCCTCTTGCATCACGCGGTCTCCCTCCTTTGGATCGAAAATCTCTTCCCTCACCCCTCTTTCGTATTCCCTTTCGACGTTATACGTCCCCTCGTCCCAGATCATCACGGGCCCGGCTCCGTATTCCCCTCTTGGCAGCACTCCTTCAAAGTCGCGGTACTCCATGGGGTGATCGGTTGTGGGCATGGCAAGTCGTCGCACGCTGGGGTCCAAGGAGGGGCCCTTCGGGATCGACCACGAAGGCATCACGCCGCCAATCTCGAGACGAAAGTCGTAGTGAAGGGAGGTCGCCTTGTGTTTTTGCACCACGAAGACGAGAGGTTTGGTGGCCATCGATCACTGGATACGAAATAGGAAGTACAAAAGATTCTCGACTGTTATCGGGGCAAGGTCTTTGAGCTACCACGATGGCAAGGGAACAATCCTATCGCACATTCTTCCTTCGGAAAACGATTCAGTTTTAAGATGGAGGTGCCCTCCGATTTCCGCAAGGGTGTGTACATGCATGGACGCATATGAGACGATTGCAACAAAGTTGGACGTACGCGATTTCGACTCGAAAAAGGCGGTTCCGAAGGAGATCAAGCAGAAGGTTCTGGATGCGGCGAGGCTGACCGGAAGCGGCATGAACAGCCAGCACTGGCGGTTCATCCTAGTGCAGGATCCGAAAAACCTGAAACAGCTCGCTGACGACAGCACCACCGGGCAGTGGGTGGGCGGAGCAAACTTTGCGGTCATAGTCCTGACAGATCCGAAGCTGGCTTTTCACGGGATCGATGCGGGAAGAGCCGTGCAGGACATGCAAATCACCGCGTGGAGCTCCGGTGTGGCCTCCAGACTGTATACTGGATTTAACGAGCAGAAGATGCGGAAAGATTATGCTATTCCAGCCAATCTGGAAGTGACGATTGCCGTGGGCTTTGGGTATCCAGCCAAAAAAATTACGGGCAAGAGAAAGAACCGCAAGCCCCTCGATGAAATTGGGTACTTCGAAAAATACGGCAGCAAACTCGATGCATCGAGGATCGCCTAGCAGATAAGACAGGTACCAGCAAGTAACTTTCCGGATACTTGCTCCTTGGCACGCAACTACCGGGTTTATTAGGGCGAAACGCTCATGGGATCTCTTCAGTGATTTCTCGAATGTCCGAAAATCAGCTTGATGGAATTGTTAAAGGGCTGCACCATATTACACTGGTTACTTCGAATCAAGTGATCAACAACAAATTTTACACGGGGGTCCTTGGCCTCCGTCGCGTGAAGCTTACGGTGAATCAAGATGACGTGTATCATCGACACCTCTTTTACGCTGACGAAAATGCGTCCACTGGCAGCGCGATCACCTTTTTCGAGTGGCCGGAGCTGCCCCGCGGCCAGGTTGGACTGGGGTCTCCGCATCATCTCGCTTACACTGCACCGAGCATCGATTCTTTGAAGAAATGGGAGGCCTGGCTGATTTCGCAGGGTGTCTCAGTGACGGGGCCGTACGCAAGGGACGGGCGAGTCTCGCTGTATCTTCGCGATCCCGACGGAGTTACCGTGGAAATTACCGCGACTGATCCCGATCACGAGGTAACTCAGCAATATTTGGATGAAGCTAAAAAGAACCCCGGCAGCGTGACAGCAATAACCCAGGACATGCGTCTCACCAAATTCAACCACGCGACACCCGTTGCAAACGACGTGAAATTGACCAGCATGTTCTTCGACAAACTTTTGGGCTTGCGAAATCCGATAACGAAGCCAAACCCCGATCAGGAGGGTACCACGATCCTTGAAATTGGAAACGAGGAGCGCCCCGATTTTATGCGCTACCTGATCTCAGAGGAGGCGTCTCACGGTTTTGTGGGCAAGGGAAACGTCCACCACATCGCGATGGTGGTGGAGGACGACGAAAGCCAGAGGAGGATTATGCGCCGCCTAAACGATCTCGGAATCCAAAACTCTGGAGTGATTGATCGGTTCTGGTTTCACTCGCTTTACTTCCGCGACCCGGACGGCAACCTTCTGGAAGTCGCTACGAAGGGGCCAGGTTACGCTGCGGACGAGGCGCCGGAGGAGCTTGGCACCAAACTCGTACTCCCGTCATGGGTAGAGCCTCAGCGCAAGGAGATCGAGACTTTTCTCAGAGAAACGGATAGCAAGAACAGGCAGGCATGGCCGCCCAGATACCCCAAGGTTGCGACACCACCGGAAGCTCTCGTGGTAGCACTCAGGGTTGCAAGCAGAGGGCCTTCCTCCAGATGAGCGCCCCGAGACAGCTTGATACGCAGCTGGGGTTCATTCACCGCTTCATACCGGCAAAGCGCCAGAAGGCTCTGACCCTCTTGACGCTGCACGGTACCGGCGGTGACGAGAACGATCTTCTTTCACTTGCTAGGATGATTGACAAGGATGCCGCGGTCCTGAGCCCGCGAGGAAAAGTGCTGGAGAACGGGATGCCCCGGTTTTTCAGGCGGTTTGCCGAAGGAAAGTTCGATATTGCGGATTTGAAGTTCCGGACTGCCGAGCTGGCAGAGTTTGTTTCGCGCGCGTCGCAGAGTTACGGCTTTGATCTTTCTTCCGTGGTCGCGCTGGGGTATTCCAACGGTGCGAACATCGGCGCCAGTCTTCTCCTCCTAGGCCCGGAAACTCTCAGTGGGGCGATTCTGTTTAGGGCGATGCTCCCGCTAAAGCCGGACAAACTCCCAGATCTTTCCCAAAAGAGGGTGTTCATCTCCGAGGGAAAGTTTGACTCCATGATCCCGAAGGATGGGACGATTGCTTTGCAGGAAGTGTTAGAAGAGGCGGGGGCCGAGGTCACGCTTAACTGGGTGGATTCGACGCATTCTTTAACCCAGCCCGAGGTGGAAATGGCGAGAGAGTGGCTCAGGAAATGAGCGATGAAAACGTGTTCGGTTCCGTCGTCTACGAGTGCGAGAGGTGCGGCACGAGGCAAACACTGGAGGAGCTGGCGCAGTTGCCCGAGATCAAATGCATAAACTGCGGATACCGCGTCCTGAAAAAGGTGCGGCCACCCGTCGTGAAGAAAGTCGAGAGCGTCTAAAGGCGTTGGAATTCTTATAGTCAAGGCAGTTAGATTTTAGAAGTACCTAGTTCTAAGCTCCCTTGGTTGGCGTTCAAGAAAGAAGCCTATTTTCCAAAAATCTCGGATCTATTCAAGCTCGACAAGAGGATCCGATACGCTCACCTCATATCGGCAGACGGGCAGGTGCTCGATGGAGGCATGCGAGAGGGCCTCCAAAATCTCGATCCCCCGGAGCTCAGAGCTGCTCGCATTCAGCAATTCAGAGTAAGCAGGGAACTTGTAAACGAGTGGGCCGAGCAATACGGGAAATACTGTTACAGCGTTATCGTGTTCGACAAGATAAAGCTGTTTGTATTCCCGATCGACGAAGAAAGAACTCTTTACGTATCTGCTGCGTCCAACATTAGCCGGTCCAGCATCGAACGGATTCTGTCTGATTTCCTGAATGCTCATACAACCTAGATCTCCACTGTAACGTCTTCCTTTATCGTCTTTACAACGAGCTGCGAACTCGTCCGATCTATCCCTTTGATCTTCGTCAGGTTTTCAATTGAACTGAGCAAATCCTCGCGATCGACGCCCCTGGTCAAAATAATAAAGTCACTTTCTCCGAAAGTAAAGTACACTGCCCAGACTCCGCGGAGAGAAGCTAGCTTCTGCCCTAATCTTTCATGGTAGCTCGGTGAGAATTTTGCTCTTATCAGGGTTACTGCTTCGTAGCCTTTCCCCAATTTGGCTGCGCTGAGTTTTGCATGGTAACCTTCTATAACGCCTGATTCCTCCATCTTCTTCACCCTGTAATGTACGGCGGATTTTGAAAGGTTCAGCTGGCGGGCGATCTGCTCCCTCGTGGTTCTCGAATCTGTTTGTAGAATTCGAAGAATCTTCTTGTCAATCTCATCGATGCCCGAATAGTTGTCCGGCATTTGTAATGTAACCAAGGAGTAATGCCCTGTTAATATTCTGTTCTAATTGGTTAGAATAATGTTCTAAAATTCAGGCAGATTTTTGAACATAATCCAGTTCGATTTTTGATTTCCGGAACAAACGATAAATAAATCCAAGCTAACTAGGTCAATTTCGTGGAAGGACAAGCTACATCCTCAAGGCCTACTGTCTTCGTAAGGCAAGCGACTGGCCTCGTGCGGTCCATGAACTGGGTAGATCTTATGTTTCTGAACATCGTTTCTTTCGGAGGCGCGTGGTCGATCATTTACGCTCTGGTATACGCGCCATACTACGGTGGCGATCCGGCGGTGAGCCTGCTTCTTACCGCACCTGGAATTCTCTGCCTATTAGGAGTCTATTACATCTTCAACACGAGCATGCCACGTTCCGGAGGGGATTATGTTTACACGAGCCGTGTACTTCACCCGGCGATCGGCTTCGCTGCAAATTTCATCGGATATGCAATTTTTCTGTGGTTCTGGATCGGGGATGCGGCTTCGGTTTTTACCAGCAACGGGTTGTACCAGACCCTCAGTGTGTACGGTTCCTTGACCCACGCGAGCTGGACGTCGTCGCTGTACTCCATTTTTGGAGCTTCCGCGAATAACTTCATTATCGGGGCAATCGCACTCCTCATATTTGCAGGGATCGTCATCGCCGGCCCGAGACTCTACTTTCGTATTCAGAACGTCTTGATGACAATTGCTGTGATCTCACTTGTCGTGATTATTGTACTTCTCCTAGTGGCGCTGGCAAACCCTGCTGCATTCCAGAGTCATTTCAATAGTTATGCAATCAGCGTTGGCGCCAAGCTCACACCAAACGCCTATCAAAATCTCACTGCGTCGGGCGCCACCAACGGAACTACTGACAGCCCTCTAAACTGGCAGGGGGACTTTTTACTGATTCCTCTCTGGTTCACGGTGCTGTTTTGGGTTTTTGTTTCAAGCTACCTCGGAGGGGAGACCAAGCAGGTGAACTCGACGGCAAAGAGGGCGCTCTTCGGCAGTTTTCTTATAATATTCGTCGCGACCCTTGCCATTTTGGAAATAGCTTACTACGCTTTGGGATACAATTTTCTCATCGGAGCGGCCAATGTCTACTACGCAGGAACCGGCGTGCTGGGGGCCCCGCCTAACCTGACGCTCTTTGCTGGTATACTCGCAAACAACGCTCCGCTTGTCTTGTTCTTGGGCATCGGGATAATCTCAGGATTCATGCTCGTGGCGCCGCAATCTATGATACTAATGTCCCGCATGCTCTTCGCGTATTCCTTTGACCGCGTCGCTCCCTCGTGGCTTTCGGATGTAAATCCGAGATTTAGCACCCCAGTGAAAGCGGTAATCGTCGCTCTTGTAGGTGCGCTGGTAATGCTGGCATTTCTTAGTGGCCTGGTGGGAGGAGTCGGCAGCTCTTTCCAGTCAACTGCTCTGGCGCTTTATACATGGGCGGGACTAGCGGCCATCGCACTGACGTTCACCTTCGTTTCGATTTCCGGGATCTTGTTCCCATATACTAGAAAATCACTTTACGAGGCATCATGCACTGTGAAGAGAAAGATCGCTGGAATCCCGGTAATAACGTGGCTCGGGATGGTATCGCTTGTGTACTGCCTAGCTACTATCATCTGGTATACATATGACCAGACGTTCTATCTCTTTGCTTGTCCTGCTGGAGGAGTGACGAGCTGCGACTACAACTACTATCTCGTCGCAATCGTGGTACTTTTCTTCGGCGCCATAGCGTACTACTATGGAATAAGATCGTACCGAATTTCGAAGGGAGTTCCATTTAATCTTGCCTTTTCGGAGATTCCTCCAGAATAGTTCCGAGCACATACACCCCTCCTACAGAAACGGAATCGTAAGAACTTTTTGAAGGTCTTCGTTCTTGGTGCAGGGAGGATGGGCTCTGCAGTTATTCAGGATCTTGTACACACGGTCAAAAGTGATCTCGTCCTCGGGATCGGAGACATGGACCTAGCGAGAGCCCAAGAGCTTGCAAAGGTCGCATCCGGTGGCTTAGGGCAGGCCTACAAGGTCGATGTAACAGACCTCGATCTACTTTCCTCAATACTTGAAAGCTACGATGCTGTCGTGAACGCCACGTGGTATGAAAACAATTTGCACGTGATGCAGGTATGTCTCAAGTCGGGATGCAACTATAACGATCTGGGCGGGCTGTTCCACGTGACGCGACAGCAGACGATGCTCGACGCCGAAGCCAAGGCCCGTGGAATCTCCGCAGTGGTGGGAGGGGGCGAGAGTCCAGGGATTACGAATGTTATGTGCGCTATTGCATCCGAGGGGATGACCTCGGTCGACTCAGTCAAAGTGTACGCCGGGGCAAAAGAAACCGGCAGTGCGGGTGAGGGACTTACTTTTCCCTTCTCGGTGTCCACCGTCATCGACGAGTACACGAAAAAACCTGTCGAATACCTGAACGGGAAATATGTGGAAGTGCCGGCCTTGAGCGGGGACGAAGAGGTCTTCTTCCCGGAGCCAGTGGGGAAAAACGTCTGCCACTACTCTATTCACTCGGAGCCTGCAACACTTCCCGGGTCCATCGGCAGGGGTGTTAAAAGCGTCGAATTCCGCTTGGGCATCTCAGAGAAGATGGTTAGGGCGCTCTCACCGCTTATCGAGATGGGGATGCTATCCTCCGAGCGAAAAATTCCCGTCAACGGCCAGCTGGTATCACCGCGGGATTTTGTCGTCTCCTTTTTCAACTCTAATTCCCATGGTGGTAAAGAGCTGGAGAGGTGGGTAGCCCTGAAGGCTGTGGTCTCCGGGACTCTCGCCGACGGAAAAAGATGCGAGGTCAGCTGCGATCTAGTCTGCGCTCCGGGAGCTTACGGCTTTAAGAACGCGACCGCATACCTCACCGGAGTGGCGGGATCGATCTTTGGTCAGTACCTGGCAGAAGATAAGATTGAGAGAGGAGTGATTCCGCCGGAAATCGCGATAGGCACGTCTGCGTTTGTCGGAGAGCTAGGAAAACGTGGAATCAGTATCAGCAGAAAGGTAGAAGCAGGATGAAGAAAAGCTAGGGCTCCTTTTTCAGTTCATCTAAAACCTCCAGATGGTCCTCCGCGATCTCGTGTCTCGGAAGGGAATCCAGATTGTGGAAAGTGACGCCGACAAACGGTTCTTTTGCTGTGGGAGCTGGCTTTAATTCATCGAGCTGGGAGTCGAAGATGAAAACAATGTCCCAGTGCGCCCCCAGATAAGACTGCATCGACAAGTAAGCTGGAACAAGATATTCAACGTTGGCCAGCTGCTCGACGACGACCCGCTTTGCAACATCCTTTGGTTTTTCACCAAAATCCAAGATCGCAGCGGGAAGCAACCACTTGCCCCTCTTGAAGGAGACCGGAAATTTAGGACCGGCTTTGACGAACAGCACAGAGTTTGCATCCTTCACGCTTTTTCTCACTAAATTGAAAGTGGAAATATGGAGATTCGGTGAGTCCAGTCTCGTGCGTTTTGGGATTGTCCACCTGGGAATGTTGTCTTGTGCGCCGTCTTCCATCCGTTGCTCTGGATCGCGTTTTCTGTATATCCTAACTTATAAGTTGCTATTGTCTCCCATCTTTTCGCAGCTGGAATTGAAAAACTACGACTTGATCATCATCGGAAGCGGCTCTGCGACCAATCTCCTCGATCCCCTCATTCAGTCAAACCCCAAAATCAAGATCGCGATCATCGACAAGGATGAGCCCGGTGGCATCTGCCTCACCCGCGGGTGCATCCCCTCGAAGATCCTCCTCTATCCGGCCGAACTGGCGAGGCTCATTGAGGAAGCGGGAGAGTTAGGCGTTGAGGCCGAGATCACGAAGATTGACTTTCCCGGTATCATGGAGCGAATGCGCTCTCTCATAGGCAAAGACATCGAGTCGATCCGTGAGGGCCTTTCCACCTCGGAGAACATTGACTACTATCACGACGTGGCGGAGTTTGTCTCCCCCAACACCATGAAGGTGGCAAACGAGACGATCCAGTCGGGGATGATCTTTCTCACGATCGGATCTAGGGCGATCATCCCCAATATCAAGGGACTGGAGCAGGTGGGCTATCTTACAAGTGACACAGCGTTCAAACTCACGAAGCTGCCAACAAGCATCGCGATAGTGGGAGGAGGGTACATCGCGGCCGAATTTGGGCACTTCTTCTCCGCGATGGGCTCTGCCGTGACGATCGTGGGAAGAAACCCGCGCTTTCTGCCCGACGAAGAGCCGGAGGTATCGGAGTTGGCAAAACAGAAGTTTGGAAAGCACATGAAGCTTATCACAAATTACGAAGTGATCGAAGTCGGAAAAACTACGAGCGGAACTAAACAACTGGTTGCCCGCAGTAGAGATAGCGGCGAAACGATTAAAGTCGAGGCGGAGGAGATCATGCTGGCTTGTGGCAGGGGGCCGCTCACCGACATCTTACACCCGGAGAAGGGTGGCGTAAAAATTACGAAGGACGGCTGGATTCAGGTAGACGAGTACCTCCAGACCTCGCAGCCCAACGTCTGGGCTTTTGGCGACGCGCAGGGACGCTACCTCTTCCGGCACATGGCAAACTACGAATCGGAAGTGGCGTACCTGAATGCGATCCTCAAGAGAAAAGTAAAGGTCGATTATCACGCCGTGCCGCACGCCGTTTTCACCTATCCTGAAGTGGCGAGTGTGGGGATGCTGGAGAAAGAGGCGGTCGAAAAAATTGGAAAGGAAAACGTGCTCATTGGATTCTACCTCTACGAGAACACCGCCAAAGGGGAGGCGATGAACGTCAAGGACTATTTCGTGAAAGTAATCGTGAACGGATCCAATAATGAAATTCTGGGAGCGCATATTATCGGCCCCCAAGCTTCGGTGTTGATCCAAGAAATCATCAATGTGATGTACGCACCAAGCCGCAGCGCCGAGATTATTGATAATGCGATCCATATTCACCCCGCAATGAACGAAGTGGTACAACGCGCCTTCGGGTCTCTGATGCCGGTGGAGCACTACCACCAGCACGTGATGGGGTATTGAAGAAAAAGCGAGAGCCTCTTCAAGCATGACAGCAAGCGCAGATGATCCGGTTTTCAGACGCAACGGCATCTCGTACCTGCACATCCCGGCTCTTGATGCATCTCAATCGGCCGCCTTTTACCAGAAGGTGTTCGGGTGGAAGCTCAGCGGCGACCCCGCTGACCCAAGCTTCGAAGACGGCAGCGGGCACGTGATAGGCCACTGGAAGAGCGATCTACCGGTCGCGGGCGAAGCTGGAATCTTGCCCTACGTCTATGTAGAGCGCGTGGATGATACTCTGGAGAAGATCAGGATGCACGGTGGCAAGGTGCTAAAGGCACCGTACCCCGAGGGAGATCTCTGGGTGGCGACCTTCCTTGATCCGGCGGGAAACGTGCTCGGAGTATGGCAGCGCGGGCCTCGCAACTAGCCCGGCGGTCCTTGAGACTCTTGAAAATCTATTCTTAAATCCTGACAAAACCTTCATGCCTGACTAATGTCGATCACATTGCAGGGTCACCACTCTTTTCCAATTGAATCCCTGCTTGCAGCAAGGCACATGCTCTCGCCGCAGCTGGTAGATGGCTACGTGTACTTCCTGAGTAACATGGGCGGCCAGCTAAGTCTCTACAGGATGAAAAAAGAGGGGAGCCTACCGGAGCCTCTCCTTCCCCCCGGTTTAGCATTGCAAAATCCCCATCTGATGCTCGGTGAGTCCTTCGTGGTCTTTCCCAAGATCAATAAGATACTCGTGGGAATCGACAACAATGGAGATGAGAATTATCAACCTAGCCTCGTCCCGCTGGAAGGTGGGATCCCCGAGAAAGTCTTCGGGGAAAAATACAGCGGTCAGCAGCTGGGCTGCGTGAACTATGACAGGGCCGCCTGCACGGTGTATTTCGTTCGAGATGATAGGAAATCACCCAGTTACGAAGCAATAAGGTACAATCTCAAGACCGGCAAGGAGAATTCTCTCGGCGCCAGCAAGTACGGGAATTACACGGCCGGGATGAGCAAGAATAATTCAAAGGTCATACTGGTTGACAGTTACACGGCTTCTGATAACGTCCTCTTTCTCTGGACTGAGGGCAAGGGGGAAAGGCAACCTCTCTTTGGAACTCCTTTAGAAAAGCGGGAAGAAGGTAAGGAGTACCTACCCTCCGGAATTAATACGTGCAACTTTACGGCGGACGAGGGAGGTCTACTATTGAGGACGACTCTTTTCGATGACAGGGGATCTCTAGCGTACCTGGATTTTGACAACCCTTCGATTCTGGAAAAAGTCAAGATTACGGGTACCAAGCATCGTGGAACCGGAGAGTTCGAAGACGTGAAAGAAATCGAGGGCAACAGGTACCTCTTAAATTACAACATCGATGGGTGCAGCTGGGTTTACGAAGGCAGATTCCACGGCAAAAGTGGAAAGTCTGGAGGAGCCAAAAAGAGTGAGCTTACGTTTGTCATCGACGACACCATCGTAGGCAAGCCGCCGGTTTCGGAAGGGGTCGTACTGGGTCTTGAACCTTGGGTGAATTCAGCTCAACAAAAGAAGAGCAAGAAAAAATCTGGCAACGAGAGGGGCTACTCATTTACTTTCACCACTGCCACGGAACCGTCCCAGCTCTATTCGTGCAGTGTTTCCCCTGGCGGCAAAAAGGAATTCACGCGCCTTTCCTCGGAGCGCGTGTTAGGCATTCCCAAAAAGTTCCTCTCGAAAGGGGAGGACAAGAGCTACGCGAGCTTTGACGGTGAGCGTATCAGCTCAAGGCTGTACCTTCCGGCGGAGGCTCTCCGTATTGCGCCTCCCTATCCGCTGATCTTGTACGTCCACGGAGGCCCGCAGGGCCAAGAGAGACCGGACTTTACGTGGTTCTCAATGCCACTGATCCAGCACCTGACGCTGAACGGATTTGCCGTTTTCGTGCCAAACGTAAGGGGGAGCACCGGGTACGGGCAGAGATTCATGAAAATGGTGGACCACGACTGGGGCGGAAAGGATCGCCTAGATCAGGTCGAGGGCCTGAAGATGCTCGAAGCGACCGAGCCGAGAGTAGACTCTACAAGGCGGGGGGTCGTGGGGCGCTCGTACGGGGGTTACATGACCCTCACTCTCGTTTCCAGGCACCCGGATCTCTGGAAGGCGGGCGTTGACATGTTCGGCCCCTACAATTTAGTCACGTTCACGGAAAGGTTACCTGAAACATGGAAGAACTTTTTCTATCTCTCTATCGGGAATCCTGTAAAGGACAGGGATTTTCTCATCGAGCGCTCTCCCTCGACGTACATGGACGACGTAAAATGCGCCATGCTGATGATCCAGGGGAGGAACGACCCGCGCGTCGTCGAAGCCGAGACCCACGACGTGGTGGAGCGGTTGAGATCCAGGGGGCTTTCCGTAGACTACCTGGTCTTTGAGGACGAAGGGCACGATGTAATCAAGTTCAAAAACAGGGTAAAATGCTACGAGCAGATTACGGAATTCTTTTCAAAATACGTGAAGAGAAGCGGATGAGGTTGGTTTCAATTAATGATCCGAGCAGCTATCTGAGCGAGTCCTGAATGGCTTTGCGTTAAATCTCGGATCCCCGGTTTTCGCTGCCCTCTCTTTGTTGAACATAACGATCAATCAGTCTTGACAGATTATCTACCGCCCTTGTGAGCTCTTTTCTGGTCTCCGTAGATTCCTTTTCGAGCGCTTCTAGGATTTCTGTCGGCTTTGAAGAAATTTCTCCGTACTTCTGGTCAAGTGACTTGAAATTGCCGTCAGTACGGCCAGCGAAATCTCGGAATTCCTGTCTGTAATCTCTAAAATCGTCTCTGTAATTTCTGAATTCAGATTCCATAGCGCCAAAACCCTCTTGAAGTTCGACGGACATGGGACCGTATTTGACCTGAAATGTCCTCAACGGCCGAGATCTCGATTTTCGCGTCTCGACCCTTTCGATCACGATTGGAGGTTGTGCATTTTTAAGCTCGTTCAGAAATCTCTCGATTTTCAGATGATCACCTTGGGCAAAAATCTGCACAGTCCCGTCTCTGATGTTTTCGACAT
>JASHPQ010000196.1 GCA_030037995.1 Nitrososphaerales archaeon
GCTCCTGCACGGGGCTGGGGGAAATTGCGATTAGGCATGGACTGACGCGGGCGGTGTGCGATCTCATGCAAGAAGGGTATCTTCCGACCGAGGCGTGCGAGGAGACACTAAGGAGGATGCTCAAAAACGATAGAGAGGTCAGAGTGATAATTGCCCTAATTGCACTTGATAAACAAGGCCGAGTTGGCGGAGCTACGACGAAAGAGTCGTTTTCCTATCAGTACCAGAGGCTCGGCGAAGAAGAAATGACCGAAGTCATGCCGACCCCGGTCTCGATATGAAATCTCAGAGTGAAGTCTAAGAAAACTTCCCCGCGCGAACTCGGTCCACGAGCTCGACCACCAGCCTCGCGCCCTCCTCATTAAGGCGCTTCCCTTTTTCGGCAGACGCGCGGGACGGCCTTCCAATGTACGCCCTTGGAATCACTGCTTTCGCATAGCCCGAGTCGAAGACGTTGGAGGACGCCGCAATCGAGTCGCTCTTCGGCCGAAGGTGATCTTCCTTTGGAATGATCGAGGCATCCACGTACTTTTCACCGCAGTTCCAGACCAGCGAGGTTTCTCCCTCACCACCGTGGCCGTCGAAATCCGGGACCACTTTATTCAGGACTTCCATGAACGGTCCGGACCACCAATCAAGAAGGATCGTTTTGAGACCGAGTGATGCCGCTTTTTCACCAGCGAGGGCGAGCGCATGGTCGTTGCCGCCGTGCCCGTTCAGTAGAATTGCGTACTTGATCTTCCACGAAAGGTAGAAGCCTTTTAGGACTTGGAACACGTATTCGGAAAGAATTTCTCCCGGAATGTCGTGCGATCCAGGAAAGTCCTTCAGATGCCAAGTGTGCCCATATGGGATGATGGGGGCGACCAGCACGCGGTCTCCCGCTAGCTTCTCGATTTCTTGTGCCATCTTTACTGGCACTATGATGTCAGCGGCCACGCTGCAGTGCGGGCCGTGCGCTTCTACCGTGCCCACCGGGAGGATCAGGGTGTCGATCGTGCCGATTAACTTTGAGGCCTTGTCAGAGGTGATGTCTTCGACGAGCATAATCACAAAAGCATGGCTCGAGGAGATTTTAACACTGCGTAGCGGAGTAGGAGAGGATGACTACGGTGGTCTTAATTTTTGGAAACCTTGATTAGCCAGCTGTCGCTCACGTTCACAAAGTCCTTTGCCTGACAGCGTATCGGTCCCAATCCTGAATGAGCTTGCTCCAGAAGGCTTCTTCTACGGAGGTCACTACATCGTAGAATTCGACCCAGATTCATTGTGGTACGAGACATCGCTGACGATAACAGCCTTGGCGCTAAAGAGTGGCACAAAGACCGAGTATCATGTTTTCCAGCACTTTCCAAGCGAAGCAAAGGAAGGACTTTCGAAACTTGGCGTAAATGCCGAGAAACTGGAGAAGGAAGGGCTGCTGAGCATCTGGGACAGTTACACGCCTACGGTAGAATACGAGAAAGAAAAAGAGAAGATCGAAAGAGAGAAGGGGAATCTCTGGCAATCGACTCCAAACAAACCGCTTGATGTTACGAAAAGTGCCAAGAGCTGGGCTGAAAGGGCCAAAGCCGGATATCCTGAGGAAGAAAAACGCTGGCTTCATATTGATGACAATACTTCGATCTTTCTTCAATATAATGACGAGAAAGCAATGATCGATTATTGGCGAATCGGAGCTCTTCCTTACGGGATCAGAGCTCGAGAATCTCCACACTTTCTGGCTTTTGTGAAAGGGATCGCCTCCGATTCATTCTATACAAAGTTTGAAGCCCTGTGCGATGGAATCATCGATTTCAAGTCCCAAGAAGAGAATGGTCGAATCAACAATTACATCAGGGTGCGGATGTTGAGAGGGAAGACGTTCGACTCGCGGTGGCATAGGATTGAACTTTCTAAAAGTGGCGAAGTCAAGCTAGCTGGTAGCTTTGAGGAAGGCGAACATAGAAAACTCGCGGCGATCATGTTCACCGACATTGTTGGATACACTTCCCTTTCGCAGAAAAATGAAGCTGTCGCTCTTGGCTTACTTGAAAAAAATCGTAGCTTGCTGCGTTCGATTTTTCCAAAGTATCACGGGAGGGAGATCAAAACGATAGGGGACGCATTTCTCGTAGAATTCGAAAGCGCGCTGGAAGCAGCGAGGTGCGCCGTCGAAATACAGGAATCACTGCACGAAGCCAACACGACAACGCCACCAGAAGGGAAAATTAATCTCCGTATAGGAATCCACCTCGGAGACGTGATTCACAAGGGAAACGACGTGTTCGGGGATGCGGTTAATATTGCCTCAAGGATCGAGCCCCTGGCATCACCAGGCGGGATCTGTGTTTCGGAACACATTTTCGACCATATTCGAAATAAATTCGAGTTTCCTCTGGCGAGTAAAGGAAAACTCGAGCTAAAGAACGTAGACCTGCCCGTCGAGGTCTATAACGTCAGCCTGCCTTGGGAATGAAACAAAGATCACAAAGGCGCCGAAACTTACACACGGTTTACATCGATAATTTACGCTATAAACGATACTTCAATCGGCCGATTTTCTTTTTGACACTCCCCTTCTTTTGCTGGTACTTTCCTTTAATCACTTCTTTGGGACTTCCGATTATTCTCCCCTTGGCGACTCGAAGTTTACCCTTTATCCTGTCCTTCTCTCCCTGCAGAATATCTTTTGACAAATCTTTCATTCGCTAAGGAATACGTTACTAATAATTGGTATGATTGATTTCTCTAGAAGTATTCACTGGGCTGCACGGACCGGTCTCTATTGTTTGCTAAGAGCGTACCTGGATCTCGATAACTTTTACATGAGATTCTAGTTGGCTAATCTTTTAGCGATGAAGCGCGAAGTTCTTTTAGATAACGCCATTATTGTTATCATCGGATTTACGCCTAACGTAGTAGGGAATACTGATGCGTCCCCGACGAAAAGATTCTTCACTCCGTACAGCTCGCCTTCTGAATTTGCGGCTCCCAATGACTCTCTTGAGCTCATCCTGCACGAACCCATTAGATGCGCGCTGAAAAGCATCACCTTGTTTGGTTCAACTCCTCTCGCATCTATCTGATTGCAGAAAAGATCGAGATCGTTTTCCTTCAGCTGTTCTCTCTTCTCTGAGATCACATTCACGCCGTCGGAGTGAAGCGATGATAGACCTATGGCCCCGGCAGCCGCAAGTATAGAAGCTAGTTTCTTCATTCCCGCAATCATATTCTTCTTGTCCCGATTTTCTAGTCTGTACGAGACTTTTGCAGACCCGTGCTTGTCCGTAGTCACGCCACCGCTGCCCCATTCCTTCAGCAAGACGATGTTCGCCGAAGAGTGATTGAACCATGTCTTCATGTACTCCTTGTGAGCCTTGCCACTGGCCCAAGGACTGCTCAGAGAAAATAGGCCGGGATGAGTAGGCGCCGCTTCTATCCAGAACCCATGATCTTGTCCGTCGGAATGAAGAAATTTAGTAACGACGACTGTCTGAGGCGGCCCGTCCCATGCTCTAATTTCTTCTTTGAAATGTCCCGACACAGCGGTAGTGGGGTGCAGCCGAAGATTTCTTCCAATGTTCTTGTTTTTAATTCCGGAATTCAGAAGTAGGACAGGAGTCTTGATCGAACCACATGCAACAACTACTACTTTCGAGTTGATCCTGAGATCAAAAGTTTCACCAGTGGAGGGCAAAATCACTTTTCCTTCAACGCCTTTTGCGACTCCTCCTTCAACAATGATGTGTTCTGCCTTGGCGTTGAAAATGAATTTGACTCCGTTGTGGTACGCCATTGGGAGGTAATTCAATAGTGTGGATTGCTTGCAGGAATACACGCACCCGTACGTGCAGAACGCACATCTTTCTTGGCAACCAACCGCGTTCCTCCAGATTTGCTCATAATCAACGCCCTCTTTGTAGCCGAGAGACTTGCA
>JASHPQ010000018.1 GCA_030037995.1 Nitrososphaerales archaeon
ACTAGATCTGAAATCCATAACCCTATAATTGCTTTTCTTTCCTATCGCCTTAAGGAACAGGGCCGGATGAGCTTCCATCTCGGAAAACCGCGGCTACCCTCGGTTGAATATTATCCTAATAACATCGGGAACATGGCGGTGGGGACTTCTAGAAGCTACGCTTTCCTGATCTATGGCCGGGATGAAAAAGGCATCCAGGCTCAAATACTAAACGGGCTTCACAAACGGGGAGCTCGGATCATTTCTCAAAACGGGTATGTTGACGAAAAAACCCGCGAGTTTACACTTTGCGTATCCCTCGACTTGGGGGAGGTCAGCGTCACGCCGGATGATCTCGTGATTGAGCTGAGGCGGGTGAAGCAGATCAGAAACGTAATGGCCGTATGCTTGAAAAATAGAATGTTTGACGGATTTCTCTTTCCGCTTACCATTCTAATGACCAATCGCGTCGTGGCTGTTGATTCGAACTTTTGTTTTCTTATTCAGGAACGCCTTAGCTCCGAGGAGTCAAAAAGCGGCCTCCGAGACGTGGGTCACGATTTTGCGCTCGACGTCGTCAAGCAAATCCGGGAAAAAATGCCCCCTGGGTTTGGCGAAGAATTGATCCAAGATAACGTAAGGGGGTATCTCAAAGCTTCCGGGTGGGGATCCTTTACCTTGGAGTCAGAAACGACCTTCGAGCGCGTCACGGTGGTAGATCCCCCAACCCACTCCGGAAAGGCAGTTGGTAACTTCTTCCTTCAGGGGATCGCTTCCGGGTTGCTGGAAGCTTTTAGGAAAAAGAGGTATATGGTGGCCGAGGAAGTCTACAATCAAGATACCAGATCACTTGCCCTGATGCTTTCAGAAAAACGGATCGAAGTCAAGCGGCTGGATTTTCCAGGAGAGAAGAAGATCTCAAAGACAGTAGAGGTTAGGGCACTGGAAGAGGTCGAAAAGGTGATTCGTTCCGTCGAGCTCGACGAGATGGAGGTCGAGATTCCAGCGACGACGAGTGCTCCAGTGGTAAAAGAAAAACCAAAACCCATCGTGGTAGTTCAACAATCAGGGCGAGAGCAAAAACAAGAAAGGGAGGAGCTTCCCCCTACCCCAGTGGTGAAAAAAGACCCTAAAGTGGAGGAGAAACTGGTGGAAGATATTGAAGAGGAAGCCGAGCCCATCATCAAGACTCCGCATATCGAGGCACCAGTGAGGGCAGCTCCTGCTACGAAGCCCCCCATTGAAGATAAGACACCTCACATTGAAGACAAGAAACCGCTTGTTGAAGAGAAAAAGCCACTGAGGGTTATCGAGATCAAAGGAATTAAAGAAAAAGACGACTCTGAAGAGGACGACGAAGATCTAGGTACTAACGAGCTCTGGTTTGAGCAAGCCGTTCAAGAAGAGTAAGCAGGTAGCTGTCAAGAAGAATCCGGCAATCCGATTCCCGAATTGTCGTCAGGTTTTCAGAACTCTGCGTCTTCCATAAAAGAGAACTCTCTAATGACTTGAGCAAAATCAGGAGTCCAGTTATGGCGAAAAATCGAAGAACGTAGTCTTTGTACCGCTTTTATGGTTCCAAGTTATGAACGTGTTTTAGATGGAATAGGTACTTCTTCTCGTCTATGGCCTCGAGCTCTTCTGTCTCCATGGAATTCTGAACAAAGTCGCAGAAGGCGCAAGAGTATATCTCGTATCTTACCTGTTTTGTGAACTCTTCTCTCGTTGCCATGATCTTTCTTCCTTTTTGCTCCAAATTGATTAGCGTTAAACCGCTGAAACTAACTAAACGGGAGCCCTGCATGTAAGCAAATTTGGCGTAACTCGAAATCATGATTTTCCAGCTTTGGGAAAAATCACTAACGCTCGCCGATATGATTCAGTTGATCCGGTCTTGCGTAACTCATCCCGCTCTGCTGTGCAGTAATGCTCCGTCAATCCAAAGGTGGTTCCTCGCCGACCTCAGAACTTGAACGCTAGCTGAAGTTTCAAGAGCAGCTGGGTCTTCCACGCCGCAAAGCCCGACGGCTTTTCGGGATAGTTCATGTTGTGCGAGATCAGGTCCTCGCTCGTGTCCGCGGTGTGCTTCAAACCGCTCGCCAGTTTTGGTTCCTTTGCTACCCGAACCATCATCGCCGGATTCAAGAGTCTCAGCCGGCTGAATCTGGGATGCTCCCGGTTCACGATACTGGAAATGTCCTCCTCGGAGAGAAAGTACTTCATTCCGTAGCTGATCTGGTCGTTGGTGAGGGTCTGCAGGTACCTCCGAAGTACCTCAAAGCTGGCCATTTGATACCCGTGATGCTTCATGTACTCCAAGTTGTACTGCCACAACCCCTCCTCGCTCGTATCGTTGGCCTCGATGGCTTGCGCAACTACTTTCCCGAGCATCACGCTAGCGTAGATGGAGGGACCAATCCCGCCGGCATCAATGGGGCGAGCCATCCAGGCCGAGTCGCCCACGATCGCGTACCCGTTCGCAACGAGACAGTCGTTGTGCCTCCTTACAGAAACCTGCCAGCTTCCCTTCGTGTTTCCCAGATCATCGTTGCTTGGCGACTGCACGGGTTTTCCGATGGCCTTGTTCATAGCCACGTACTGGTCGATCAAATCCTGAAGACCATCCTTCCTTCCATTCTTCTGATTCCGTTCGTCCAGCGCTTTTTTCTGTACGCCGAGACCGATGTTTACTTTGTTTTTGCCCTTCGGAAAAGTCCAAGAGTATCCGCCTGGAGCGATGTACTGATCGAGGTGGATTAGGGCGTATCTGGAATCAAACCAGGTGGGATCCTCCCTTTCGACCTCGAAATCAAAGATGTACCTTCCGGTACTTTCAAGATCGTCCCTGTCGATATCTGGATCGATTTTTGAAGAAATGGGAAGATTAGGACGCAACTTGGTTGCAGAACCGGCCGCGTCAATGACCATTTTTGCGGTCTTTTTGAAGGGGACAGATTCCGGCATGGCGCGTCCCGTGACTCCCCGCACAAATCCATCCTCGGAGTAAAGCCTGTCGCAGACCACATTGTAGGTGAACTCCACTCCCAGTTTTTTAGCGTCCTCCACCTGTCTGTGCGGGAGTATTTTCCGGTTCAGGATAAAACCCTCTCCCTCGAATAAGACCTTCGTTTCGTGATCAGGAGAGTACACGAGCACGCCGTCAACCGGATGTTCCAGTTCCGGTTTGCCGTAGGAGATACCAATGTTCTTTGCGATGTAGTCGACGCTCCTCTTGCTAACGGCGTCGCCACACGTCCACCCGTTAATCGTCTTCTTGCCCGGGTCAGAAGGGGGATTTCTGTCGACCACCAGGATGCGGGCCTTCTGGCGAGAAAAGGAGCCGATCGAGGCCGCGGTGATCAACCCGGCCATCCCGCCTCCTGCGATTATTACATCATAGTCGTAATTTGCCAAGACCCAGAATCTCCCAAAAAACTTCGCCAGCCTTCCCTGTTACGCTAGCTCCTTGCTTTCGCGCGGTTATAAGAAGACTATCTGAAACAAGGTCGTCCCCAATTTCCAAAATAAACGTTCTGTACCGCTATCCAGAAATATCAAAGAGGCGGGCTTGAAAGAAATTGAAAGGGCTTGATGGGGCCACTGTGACATGACCGGACCCGGAGATATTGTCCGGTGGGTTTACGGTGCGCTCGCCGGCCGGCCC
>JASHPQ010000197.1 GCA_030037995.1 Nitrososphaerales archaeon
CGCACGACATTGTCCTTTACTACACGAAGAGTAGCCGGTTTACTTGGAATGAACAGTTTCAGGAGTACGCTGACAAAGCCATGAAGCGATATAATAAACGAGACCGGTACGGCCGGAGATATGCCCTAATTAAAAGACGACGAACTGATGGTTCTGTCTACTACGGGAAGACGTATCCCAGAGGAAAGTCCGTCAACGACGTCATCCGGATTCCACTTCTTTCTGCTACTTCGACGGAGCGTGTTGGCTATCCAACACAAAAGCCGGAAAAGCTCCTCGAGGTCTTGATCGGTGCATCCACAAATCGGAACGATCTTGTCCTTGATCCTTTCTGCGGCAGTGGAACGACACTTGTGGCTGCCAAGCGTCTGAGAAGAAAGTGGGTTGGAATCGATCTTTCAGAGTCTGCCTGCCGGATTTCTTTGGAGAGGTTGAAAGGGGATTTTCGGGATAAGGTGTGAGCGTCAGACTAGCTCTATCGGGACTTTTTCAAAGTGTTCGACTCTATACCTCGCGCCACCTCGCCTTTCTGCTGGCTATCACGAAAAGGGTCACACTGACCGCAAAAAGAACGATCCAATCTGTCTCGATCGCAGACTGGGAGAGCCGTAAGTAGCCGCCCACGTTCTGCGCCAGCTCGGCGGCGTAGGTAGTGGGAGATAGATAGGCGAGATACCTGAAGGGAAGCGGAATGTAAGTGATGGGATAGTAGACAGGAGGGACAGTAGAAAAGAGAGTTGACAGCAGCCTTGAGAACGCGAAGCTCTGGACGATGTCGCTGGAAAAGGTTGCAAAGGTGTAGCCCACCGCTATGGACGTGACGAACATCATCGCCAGGATCGCGAGGAACTCCAGCGTTCCGATTACAGTAAAGTGGACGTAGATCGCAGCAAGTACTCCCAGCACAGCTAATGCGGGAATAGAATACACGAGCTCCGAGGTCGCCATCCCGAGAAGGTACAGCTGCCAAGGGGTGGGGGAACTGACGACCATGTCCTGCAACTTGAAATCGTTCTTGAGGTGAGAGAGATCCGACTGCAAGGACATGCCACTGGAAAACATGCTCATGATGAAGCTGCCCTCGATGGCTTCCCCGAGCAGATCCCCTCTGCTGACGAAGGTAATGAGAACAAGAAAGGACAGGGGGGAAAGGACCGTGTTGATGAGGACGACCGGATAGTTCCTCATCTCGTACATGGCGTTCACCAGTACGGCGGCCGCGAACTGGCTGAACTTGCTCCGGCTGCGCCGCCTAGTAGTCGCCGGTGACTCTCCTTGGTCTTCCTCTTTCTTCTTCTGTTCCGTTACTTCCTCCATTACTGGAGCCCCCTCCCATACGATTCAGGACGTAAAAGAAAATGTCGTCAAGCGTAACCGGGTTGATCGAGAATTTGAAGCCACCCCTCGACAGCTCTCGCGAGATCCGGAAGGCCTCGTCCTCAGTAGTGAGCACCCTGTAGCTTTCCGTGTCCCTCACGACTTCCCCATTCTGCACTGCGGGTTGCTGCAACCTTTCTGCAAACGGAACATTCAACGCATAGTTGTACGGGACACTCTTTCTCAGTTCTTCTAGGGTTCCAATCCGTATGATCTTGCCGTGATCCAGGATCCCAATTTCGTCGGCGAGCGCTTCTGCTTCCTCCAGATAATGCGTGGTGAGGAAAGTGAATCTCTCTTTTCCCACTTTTCTCAGGAGATCCCAGAACTCCCTCCTTGAGATCGGATCCAGCCCTGTCGTCGGCTCGTCCAAGAAAATAATATCGGCTTCGGAGGCCATCACTGTCGCCACCAGTACCTTGCGTCGGTTCCCACCTGACAGCGTCCTGTTTAGGGCGTTGGCGTAGGATCCGATCCCGAGTTCTTCCAGGACAGTCATGCCCTTTCGCCTTGCCTCATTGTATCCAAAACCCCGCCACATGAGGTAAGCAGAAACGGTCTGGAGCGGGGTCATCCAAGGAACGGTTCTCGCTTCCTGAGGAACGATTGCGATTTTTTCACGCAGGACGTTGGGATTTCTCTGAACATCCAAACCATCTATGAAAGCAGCACCAGAAGTCGCCGCCAGTTCCGTCGCAAGAATCCTCACAAGCGTGGTCTTGCCCGAGCCGTTCCGACCTATCAAAACAAAAATGCCCGTAGCTGGAACGGAGAACGTAATCGAATCGAGGGCCTTTCTTCCGTGATTTCCATAGACTTTTGTTAGGTTCTCACAGGAGAGAAGCCGTTCCGACTGCGTGCTCATTAGTAAATAATGAATTCTTCTTCTGCTTTCCGGTAATTAACGACTACTGTTGCGAAAATGCCTATCAGATTTTTTTTAACTCTCTTTTATCTCTGCCTTTCGCAATTCAACCGAGTACAATGGCTACCTGAAATTCGAGCAAAGTGGTCCAGAAACGAGCTAGGCTTCATCAACTCTTTTCAAAACTTTCAGGGCGGTCAGTGTGATCCACTTGCTCGGCTGGCCCTCAGCCTCTACTGCGAATTTCCTGACTCCTTTTTCTCTGAATGTATATCCCTCGCCGATGTCGGGATGCACAGCTTCAAGAGTCCATGAACCGTCAGGCAGTCGCTTTTGCCTGAGAAGCTGCAGCGCATCAACGAGCCTTTTGTCGCCGGCAAATCCTAAGGATGTCAGGACATCCAGTCCCACTAGAATATCATAGTAGTAATGATTCGGATAATGAAATCGATACCATGGATCGTATCTCTGGCCTTCTTCGTGCAATCTTCGCTCAAGATAGAACTCGGCTCCCTTTTCTATCGACGCATTCATACTCTTCGTCCTCTCCGCCTTTGGCAACGCTGAAAACGCCGCGAGCGCTTCCCAGCAATCCAGCGTTCCTTTATCTGAATTGAAGCATTGCCAACCGCCGTCTTCTTTCTGGTGGCTGACCAGCCATCCGAAGACCTTCTTTACTCTAGGATCGTCTCTGTAGCCGAACCTCGTGAGCATTCTCGCCAAGTTTCCTGATATACAGACCTCGCCCTCCGCATCAAATTTTTCCTCGTCCCCCAGCCACTCTTTGTCCTTAAAGAAAAGCTCGCAGGCTCTTTCCAGCCGAGGATCATCTCGATGATTCAATGAGAAGTCGGAGAGGGTGATCACCCTCCAGTTCGTGGCGGTATACTTTGGCCGGTACAGATCTTCTATTGATTCCCAGTTGCCCTCCGGATTCTGACTAGACAGAATCTCAGGTACCCAGCCTTCCTCGAGTATCCTGGAGTGGGCTTCGCGGACATCGGGATCACTTTCCTTCCTGTCGAGCAGCTCGCGCAACGCATAGTACCTAACGACTGGTTGCCCGGGCTCCAAAAGCCAGCTTTGAATACTATCCTCGATCTTCAAGGCGATTGTAAAAATTGCGGGATTCTCGGGAAAAAGGATTTCGACAAAGAAATCCTTCAGGGGGTGAACGGAGCTTCGGTTATTCTATCCAGGTGGAGCTGACGAAAGTAAACGCCTGAACCACATTATCCCTCGTCTAGGGCAAAGACCTCAATAGCTCTCTGTTTCAGATTAAACAATGCCTCGCGTCGAGTTCTGCTGGTTTCACGACTCAATTGGTCGTTAATTAACTGCGCAAACTCGGCCGGATTTTTACTCTTCAGTACAAATTCTCTCGCAAGAGTCTTCAGATACTTGTACGCCACTCCCTCGTCCTGCAGATTCGGTACGAGGAGCGATACCGCAAGATCCGGATTATTGAACAGATTGTCCTGAGAGTTGACCATTAACCAAGTCAAGAAAAGGATCCCTTTTTGTTCGTTGCTGTCAGGGCGATCCTTTTGAAGAATGCTTTGGAATTTTTCAATAAACGGTCTTTCGCAATAAGGGGATGACAATCTTTGCCGTCTTTTGAATCAACGATACAGGAGATAGAAGCGCAGCTTGAGGACCTTCCGAGCTACGCCTCCTATCTCAACTCGATTTCCATTGAAAAAACAGATCCTGCCGAGGCGCTGTTTGTAGGGGCGGGAGATTCGCTCGCTTGCGCCCGATATATTGAACGTCTGATGAATTTCAAGCCTAGGTCGATGGATCCTTACGATCTTTTCAAGGCCCCAGAGATCAGCCGCGGCAAAGTGGTGCATTTCATCTCCGTATCCGGGAGGACAAAATCAAACATCGAAGCAGCCTCTTCGGTCAAGGGGGTTGCGAGGGATACGGTCGCCATAACGGCTAATCCAGAAAGCCCGCTTGCAAAAATATGTTCGAGAATTTTAGAGCTGAAATTCTCGAAGGCGTCCGGTCTGACGCCTGGTACGAACAGCTTTACTGCTTCCCTACTCGCCTGCTATCGCTTATTCCATAAACTCCCAGACGTATTTAATTTAGGCGCTTTCTCTAGACATGCGAAGGACTGGGGAGAGAGCCACAGCGAGAATGCCGAGACTGTTCATTTTCTTTCGAGCGGCGAGCTCTTTCCGATCGCGATGTACGGCGCGGCCAAAGTGTTTGAGTTTGTTGGAGGAAAGGCGGATTATCAGCTGACGGAGGAATTCTCCCACTTGAATCTCTTCTCCATGAACGAGAAAGATCTCGTGGTCATCCTGAACGATGGAACGAAGGATTCTACGGAGGTGAAGCTGAGCGAGGAGCTAAATCGGGGTGGATTCTGCGCACAGCTGCTCTCCTTGGACGAAGGTACCTCCACACAGCTCGAAATGGCAATTTCGGGAGCGATTCACATGCAGTACTTTGCCCTGAACATGGCTCTGCGGAAGGGAGTCAATCAACCGGCCTTTCTGGAAAATCAAAAACTTTTGCAGCTGTCCAATAGGATGATTTACCTTGGATGAGTCGCACACCGAATTTCCGAAACTGTACACGGAGTTTGCAAAATACTACGACAGGTTGGAGAACCAGTACAGGGATTATCCAAAAGAAGCTGAGTGGCTAGCCAGATTGCTGGGGGAACGCGAGTGTCGTGAGGTAGTAGACCTGTCCTGCGGGACGGGATGCCACCTGTCTTTGCTGCGAAGGCATACGGCAGATCTGGATCTCCTCGGCATGGATGCGAGCAGAGAAATGCTGGCGCTCGCCCGAAAAAAATTGCCGGGCATCTCGCTTGTGCTCGCGGATTTTCTGAACGTGCCATTCAGGAAGGAGATCTTCGACG
>JASHPQ010000198.1 GCA_030037995.1 Nitrososphaerales archaeon
AGGACTCCGGGAGAGAACGATACTTTACAAGCATGTTTTGCGGAATGCGATTTTACCCCAAATAACTAATTTCGCCATATCGATCGGTTTCATACTCTCGGGAGCGATCATCACCGAGACGATCTTTGGTTGGCCGGGTCTGGGCTACTGGAGCTTTCAGGGCATTCAGGCACTGGACTTTTCGCTTGAGCAGGGACTATTTTTCGTAATCGCTGTAATGGTAGTCCTAGCCAATTTCATTTCCGATATTTTGTATGGCTTTTTCGATCCGAGAATTAGGGCTGGCTGATCATCAGTGTCGACTAGTTCACGAAGGAGACGCTTCAACTGGCTTATCCTGCTTCTGAAAGACAGGATGGGGCTTCTTGGCGTGATCATCATAATCTTCTTTTCCGCGATTGCCCTTTTGGCTCCGTACATCGCTCCCGTGAACCCAAATCAACCCTTTGCAGCGGGTCCTTGGGCAGTTCCGGCTTGGGCAACAGTCCTTCCGCAGTACAGTAATCTGCCCCCAAACTTCGAAGCGTTAAATCCTTCATTGGCTACCTGGAGTTTCCAAGCCGTAGCTTCGGGAGCAACATCGACTCCGACCACGGCAAGTGTTCCTACTAACTTACTTTCGGTGTCTCGCTACGACGGAACTGCAGCGAGCAACTCTGCCCTAGAAATAAGTGCGCCGATTCCTGCTTCCGGGTTCCCTAGATTTGTTCCGGTGGCAAATCTGACACAATCATTCAATTATAATTACAAGCCCCCCTACAACTTTCTTTTTGGATTATACAACGAGCCGATTGAAGTGAAGAATTTAACAGACTACTATTTTCTGATAACGCTCACGGTGCCTGGTGGAAAGGAGTACAGTCTGACATCTTACACGCTAATGTCGAAATCCGCCACTGAGGATATCAGTTTCAACAATGGGTTCCGAACGGGAGATTGGAATAAAGTGGCTTTATCCACCACTCTTCCAGATGTAACTCAGTCCGCGTTTGGACCTGCAGCGGGTGTAATAGCGAATCCCGGCCTGATCTATTTGAACGAAACCGGGAAATACACTTTGAATATTGATCTTATAGCCGCCAGCAGCTCGAAGCCGGGACAAGTTTCTGTTGCCGTATCGAATCCGTATCTTTTTGTCTATGGGAGACAGTACGGTCTTTTGGGAACCGACTATGTTGGCAAAGATCTTTGGTCGCAATTCGCGTTTGGTTCTCGCATTTCAATCGAAGTGGGGATTGTTGCATCTGTCTTTACCGTTGCAGCAGGCACACTGATCGGGTTAATCGCTGGGATCTATCTCGGAATCACGGACGAGTTCCTAATGCGTCTCGCCGACATCATACTGGTAATTCCATTTCTACCCCTAGCTATCGTGGTGGTTTTCATCTTTACCCAGAGCGCTGCGTTAGAGCAAAATCTGTATTTCTGGCTGATCGTTCTTTTTGCAGTAATTTCGTGGCCCGTACTCGCACGAATTATTCGATCGCAAACACTTTCGTTAAAGGAAAGAGGGTTCGTCGAGGCCGCTAACGCCATGGGAGCGGGACGATTGTACATCGTGCGCAGACATCTCTTGCCGAGTGTTATGGGGCTGGTTTATGCGGAATTGGCTTTGAGTGTTCCCACATTTATTCTAACGGAAGCTGCCCTAGATTTTCTTCTCCCTCAAGCTTCAGTCATCCCCACATGGGGGAGAATAATTTCGGAAGCTTATGATAACGCGGCTTCTTCGTCGTTCTACGGCTTTGGTTGGTGGTGGTTCCTGTTTCCGGGACTTGCGATAGTGCTACTATCTCTCGCGTTCGTGCTTTTGGGGTACGCTCTGGACCAAGTTTTCAATCCGAGATTGAGGAAAAGATGAAATGCGAAGACGAAACCGGAGGATTTTGATTCTTGCTGCGATCGGTCTCGTCATCGTTTTCTCAATCTCGCTCTATGTACTTCTGGTTCCTCTCCCCGCGAGCTCTTACCAGACCAATGTTAGGAAGGGGTATACAGCCAGCTATACGTACGTCACGTCTTACGCCGGTTTGAGCTACGTCAACAAGTTCTCCGTAACAGTGACGCGTATCTCGGGAAACACGATTAACTTCGAGTACCAGCAGACAGAGGCGACGAATGCCACCACGTATATGACTCCGACAAATAATTACTCGCTCGCTTTGGACCCTAATAATCCCAGCACGTTCGAGAGTGGGTCCGCCCTCCCGCTTTTTGTCGCGAATTACCTAAAACCCGGGAACGGTACCTCGGAAATCCCCGCTTCCGGAACAGAACCGGCGGTTCCAATCAATTATTCGATATCAATCGGCGGCGGTCTTACACGCGTTCAATTCACCGTTGGGTCTCAACGGAGTAAAACGATCGTAAACTGGAACTTGGACTACAATGAAACGACCGGTTTACTAATCAGTGGTTTTTCCTCACTGACCAGCTCCCTGGTTTCGCCGAGTTCATTTCGCTACACCATGACATCTTTTACCGAATGACGCAAAGCATCAACGGCAACCCAAACGAGGGTTATAGAATGCCATGCAGATTTGGTTTTTTCTATGAGCGTCCGATCACGAGCCAGCCGGGATCGCTGTTGTGCTGGGAATTGGTTCTGGCTCGGGCGAGATCAGGAGCTGGGGGATCAGAGTTAACAGCAGAATAGCCATCCAGGGCGTAACCTCACGTGGAAGTAAGATGATTGCCGCACAGAGGGTGGTGAAGATGATTGCCCTTCCCTTGCTCGAAAAAAGTGGAATAGCCAGAGGAGTGATCCCTGCAAAGTAATATTTGTAGACGCCTCTCCCGAACAAACTTAGGAAAAGCAGCAGCGCTGCTAAACTGTAGATCAATAGCTCGTTTGCAGCAGGAGGTTGTTCTACGATTGGAAAGTTTCTTAGTCTTCGAAGAGGGGCCTGACCACCCGTTGACTTTCGAATAGGTCTGATAATTACTACTCTCACAAACTCGCTGCACTGCCAGAGAAAGTAAGCGGCGGCGTTCTTCAGATTTCTAACACCGATCCCAAATTGGAGCAACACAATCGCGTACGCGATCCCAAAGACATAGTTCAAGTAGGAATAGGTTGCGACGGCTAGGGACTGGAGGTTCGCAAACCTCACCAGCCCCAGAAATGTGGTCAACCTAGTGGGCTGAGAAAGATTGTAAATGAAGGTAGTGGGAGTGGCGCTACTCCCTCCTGGGGGGATACCGAAGATCGGTAGCTGCAACGCCCAGAAATACAGTTGAGGATCCTGGAAGATGTACGGAGTCGATATGATCACCAAGAGCGAAGCGAAGAGAACGGAGTAAGCCAGTATCTTCGTCCGAGGGAGCCCGGGAGTTCTCAGCATCCAGATCAGGAAAATAGGAAAGAGCAGCACGGCGGTCTGCTTCAACCCGGTGGCGACGGCAAGAAAAATCGAAGAGAGAGTCCAGTCCTTCTTCAATAGAAAGTAGATCGATAGCATCACGAAAAATGTCGTCGGCGCCGGATTCAGCCACATGAGGTCGTTGTAGAAGAGATTTATCGGATTGAATATCCAGATTAGAGAAACGGCGAAGGCAAGTTTCGCGTTGCCCTTGAACAGGTAGTTTTTCGCGATCAGATAGAGCGGAACGACTGTTAGGGCATCAAACAAAACGAGCGGAATTCCAGAAGCCCACACGTAGTTCAGGAGGGCGAACACTGAAATGAGGTAGAGAAAAAGCGGAGGATAATTGTAGACTATAGGCAGGTGATAGGCGCTCTTTCCAGCCAAGAAAGGATTGACGAGGCACCTTAGGTACAGATCCCGATAATCGGTGTAAGCCTCGACGTCGCCGTATGGGGCGGAGTAAATTTGGATGTTGCCCGGCGAGCTGGCTCCGCATGCGGTCAGCTGAGAGCGAGTAGAGAGGAGTCCCATGATCCCGACGCTGATGAGGAAGATGGAGAACTTTACAGCGAGGGAGATCGGTAGCGACGATTTCAGACTGTAAAATCGACTTCCTCCACTCATGATTTCCTAACAATCATTCCAAACTAGTTTTAAGCGTATGAATTCCTTCTAGAGTACGAATTGTCTTTTTCGTCGGAAGCTGGTTTCCAATGGGGTGTGCTGCTGGGCATTATCGTCGTGTCGTTCATTGCGACTTTCGTCGCTTTCCGGATCTTCGACTCCGGGTTGGAAGAGAGCAACTCTACAGATGAAGGAACTCAGTAGGGCAAATATTCATGGCGGGAATGCTACTTCTCAATTACTACCTTCAAGTCGAAAACGGCGGCGTGGATTTGATTGAGTGGTTTGTCGCTTCGGTCGCGCTTGTCGTGGTGGTGACCCTTGTCTATGTATTTGTGTTGAACAAATCCCCTCCGCCAGAGGGGTTAACGGAAGCGAAACTGGAAACGCAGAACCAACAAATTCAGACCATTGACGCCGCCCCCATGCTTTCCGAGGCACGCATGGCACTTACAAACTCCGATCTGAAGAAGGCGATCGAGCTCTCGATCAAAGCCTCTGGCGTTGTCCTGTCGCACATTTTGACCTTGAAGGGGGCCGACCCTTCAGACATGAATATCAGCGATATGGCATTCATAATTCAGACGAAATCTCCCGGCACAACAGACATTACCCAGCCAGCTTACCAACTAAATTTGCTGCACCTAAAGGTGGAGAGAGGAGAACCTGTGACCTATCAAGAAGCCGATTGGGCAATAAGCACTGCTAACTGGTTCTCACAGCTGGTATCGAATTCCCAGCTCTAGGTCTGCTCTATGAGAAAGGCCTTTTTGTCTTTGATCGCTCGCTCAGTCTGCCGGAGAACTTCTTCGAAGGATTGCCCTAAGACTTCGTATTTCAGATCGGCCTTTATTTTCTTGACTCTCTCGGAAACGACCGTGGAGTCTTTGGCGTCGATGATGATGACGGTGTTGCCCTTGAAATCTTTGGGAATCAAAATAGCGCGCTCTGTCTGAACGAATCTGACGAACATCCGCGCGGTCATGTAGGGGTTCATTAATTCGCCTAAAGTGACCCTGAGCGTGACCGGCAACGCTAATTCCTTTAAGAGCGTCGTGCGCCCGGTAGTTATTCCTATCTGCTCAAAAGCATCATTGACAAGAATCAGGATTTCGATAACTCAAGCAAAACCGGAAAAGGAAGACAACAAGCTAAAAGAGCCGAAATCTTCCACGCTTCGCCAAGTGACCGATGTCTACCCTGAGGGAGGCAAGATAGATGAAAGAACTCGAGACGGTTTATCCGAGCTCTTATCAGACAACCATTCCATGACTTTTCTTTAGATGCTCGCTATAAAGTTCGAGGTGATCCGCAGATAGTTCGTCGAACTTCTTACTCGCTTCTTCGCAGATCGGGCAAGGCATGGCGATTGCATCTATGTTCATGTTGTAGAAGGCCAAATCCGAATCTGAAGTACGTACTCGAACTCGAGTACTAGATAAGTTGTGTATTTCGTGTCACGATACTCTCGACGATGGCAGGCGTGGTCGTCTTCTGTAGAGCTACCTTCTCTGCACGGATTTCTCTTGTTGAGATCTGTTAATTCAGATACGTTATGACAATAAATCCTTTGAAGCTAGGCCTTGATGGATTCTCCAGTAAATGCGTTCCGCACTGCACATTGAGAAAAAGGCAATTCGCGCCTTGGGAATCGCCGAGAGCTTCAAGAAAGACCAGGAAATCTCGACGCTGGCCGGCGTCGTGATACGAAGCGACCTAGTGATAGACGGTTTTGCGATAGGGACGTTGGAGGTCTCCGGCTCGGATGCCACGGAATCAGTTCTTGGACTCTACCGTGCTCTGCGAAGGAATGATGTGAACTCGATCATGATTTCAGGCAGTGTGCTCAGTCTGTACAACGTTCTCGACATAGACACCATTTTTGAAGAGCTGAGAGTGCCCGTTATTGCGCTGAGCTTTAGCAAGGCGGCTTCAGACCTCGCGGCCAACATCAGAGCAAGGTTTCCAGAAAAAATTGCGGCGGAGAAAATAGCTTTCCTGGAAAAGCTGGGAAGAGCACAAAAAGTAAGGTTGAAAACGGGCTACGATGTCTTCGTCAGAACCGCAGGGATGACCCAGAACATCTCGAACAGATTGCTTGACAAATTTACTCTCCAAGGATCGATTCCCGAGCCAATTCGGGTCGCTAGACTGCTGGCGAAATCCATCGCTCCACTTAGAATGAAATAAGGCTCCGACAGGATCGCTGCAACAGTAGTTTTGCTCGTGCTAGCTGATGACACAGAGGACGCGGGCGGAGAAGAGGAGGAGGAATTGCCAGCCACGACGATGACTTCGCCTTTCATCCATATGTGGTACGAGCAAGAATAGTTGTAGGTACCTGGAATAGTGAAAGTAAAATTGACCTCATCGCCCGGCTCTATGTTGTTCCAAGGTTGACTTGTGGGGCCAAAAGCCTCGAATCTGGGATCCGGAGAGGGTACGGCGGCTGTTACCGTGTGTACAGTTGAGTCGTTATTTCTCCAAATCACGGTTGAATTGTATCCGGCAACCACTCTTATTGCATCCGGCTGGAAATAGAACGAAGTTGGATGGCCATCATCTTGTGCTCCGGTCGGAATGGTTACCGTCACGTTGATCTTTGTGGGAGGCACGATTGTCGTGCTCGTTGAAGTTGGGGCAACCGTCGGATAGTAAACAATCTGATAATAACCAAGGAAAGCAGCGGCGATTACTATGATAACGATGATTATAGGCCCCGTCGCGGTCAGAGTCCTCGCGGGCGACGAAGCCATTTAGTGATGATCAAAAGTCTACCCCAAAAATCTTCATTTAAGGATTATCAAATTATTGGAATCGATCATCAAAAACCGTTTCCGGTTTTTTTCAAAGATCTTTTTGTTGCAAACTAGTACTATGATTCCTCTTGCAATTCCATCGAGAAAATTTTTTTCAAAAATCTGGAAGATGGTTCGGGTTATCTCTCAATCCTTAAATACAATATTTGAATTTTCGACTCTCTGCTCGGGGCTTTTTTTGTCTGACAGTCAGGACGATGTCGAGAAAAAAGAAGATAGTGCTTCCGCCCAAACCTCTGGAGATTCGACCACTTCCACGGCTGAAGGTTCATCTCAGGATGAACAGCAAAAGGCAAAGCCGGAAACCCCAAAGCCTTTGGCCGCTCCTCCAAGACCTACTGTAGGAACTCCGGTAAACAGGCCGAGAATTGGAACCCCGATTGGAACGCCAATTGGAAAACCTGCGACTCCTGCAGCGCCGGCACCTCCATCGCAAGCTGCATCCAAGCCCCCTGCCGTTGGTGCTCCCGTCCAGAGGCCCTCCATCGGGACTCCCGTAGGGTCCAGGCCCTCCGTAGGTACGCCCATCGGAAGCAGGCCAGCTGCAGCCGTTGGCACTCCAGCACCAGCTGCTCCTCGGCCTGTTGTTTCCTCTCCAACCGCTGGCCGGCCAACAACTCCCGCGAAAAAACCAGAGTCGAAGGCGGATATCTCACGGAGAAATTTTATGAGGGGTCTGATGCTGCTGGGTGGACTCGTAGCTGTTTTGCAGTTTGGAGCTCTTGGGCCCTTTTTGCAGGGGACCGTTGCGGGCAAGGTGGCAACCACTCAAAAGATCGCAGACTCTATTACCTCCGCACCGATCACCACTGCGAGCTTTTCAACGGCGGTGCAGTGGCTGACTTTTGTCTATCCCGCCACTGGAAACCCGAATATTGACGCCGATACCTTTAGGCAGTGCGTCATCATAAAATTACCAGCGGGATTTACGGCTCCTGCATCCCTATCCGCCAGTGACTCCACCGGAACTTATGTTGGATTCAGCAGGGTGTGTGTGCATCTCTGGTGTCTATGGAGCTACGTCCCGACGGATATGAGAATGGAATGCCCTTGTCACGGTAGTCAGTACGTTCCTGGGTCGGGAATATACCCGAAACTCCCAACAGCTGACAACAAACCGCCCGGGTTAGCGGTCGAGGGCCCGGCTTCCCTTCAGACGCCCCCAAACAACATGCTACCCATGATCAAGCTGCAAATAAACTCTGACAGTTCGTTTACCGCTACTGGGGTAGTAGGTGTGGTAGGGTGCGGGCAGGATTGCTAGAGTGCCAAGAGTAAAAAATAGAGAGAATCTGGCTAGCAAATGGCAACGGCCACACAAACCCAACCGCAGCAAAGAATAACCCTGGGCTACCTTCTCAAGAAGCTCTACGATTGGCTAGTGGATAGGCTGGACAGAACCGGCTGGCTGGCTTTTAAGATCACGATTCCGAAGAGGTTCGTGAGTCCGCTTCCGTTTCTAGGGTTCCTGACATTCTTCAATTTCCTGATCCTCGGCATCACCGGCGCCCTGTTGATGCTGTTTTACACGCCCTCCCTTTCCGGCGCGTGGGAAAGCGTCCAACTGATCAATAACACAATACCCTACGGGGAAATCGTGCGTAACACTCACTACTTTGCCTCCGATGCGATGGTCTTCCTCGCGCTGGCTCACATGTACTATAATTATTTCAGTGGCAGGTTCAAGATACGAAATGAAATAATCTGGGTAACCGGTGTCATTTTCGGGACGGTCACGGTCCTCGAGGCGTTCACCGGCTACGACATTATCCTGAACACCAGAGCCGTACTCGCGGTGAGCATCGGGGTCTCTTTGAACTACTCAGCCCCAGTTTTAGGGCCCACCATCGTCAAAACTATATTCGGTCAGGGGTTCCCGGATTTCATTCTGAGATTCTACGCGCTCCACATTTTCATAATACCCGTCATCATGATCGTTTTAATGCTCGTGCATTTTCCCAGGAATCTCACGTTTGACATTCCCATCGTCTCCGCGGTCACCGGAGCTGTCCTTCTCCTTGGGGGAATGTACCCCGTATCTCTCGGAGTCCAATACACCCCTCAGGTAAACCCTGGTTACACTCTACCGGAATGGTATCTGACGAGCCTCTACGCCTTCCTGAGGACTTTCATGCCAAAGTTCGTCGCCGGCATCTTGATTCCAACATTGTTTATTCTCATGTTTCTGGTGATCCCGTTTGTGGACAAGAGCAAAAAATTCTCGTGGAAGGATCGGCCCTTCTTCACGGCGCTTGGGATTGCCAGTATCGGGCAGATTTTGCTCACGACATTCTGGGGCTTTTACATCAACGAGAGCGCCCTCACTCCCACGATGGCCCTGTTTATTGATCCGGTGCAGATTTTCGGGGGGATGATCCTCGTCGCGGCGCTCTCCTTCGTGGGAACGTATGCCCTGCTCAGGTACTGGGCTGCCAAGGGAGGAGGTCGTGTGGCGCGCGGGAAGAAACCGCAAGCTCCGGTAAACTTCATCTCTTCGCGGTGGCTGGTGGCAGTGCTCGCGGTAATGTTCGGCTTTGAAGTCTTCCTGAACGCTAATGCCGCACTAGCGGCCGTGAAGCACTTTCCCAACCTGACAATGTTTGATTTAGGCGCCGTGTTGATGCTTTTCGCTGTAATGTTCCACCTCTACCGCTACAGCAAGCCGGCAACCTGAGTCGCTTTCTTTCGTCGGGGGGCGAAGTGACTTAGTGAGGTCCTTAGACAAGAAGGTAGACGAGGAAGCCTGTTTCACGGATTTAGTCTTGCCAGCGCCAGCCCCTATCACTGGATCTCTTGTGGAGTCGAATCCCCCTTACTCTCTTTGGGAGAGAGCGTATTGTTGTCGAAGCGCTGTTGAGTTCAGACGATACTAGCCCAATAGATCCCGCGCCGAATTTTGATAACAAAAGTACCAACGGAGCTCCCGCGATCAACGCAATCTCGTAAGAGACTATCGCTGTCGTCAAGGGCGTGCGAGATGAGGGTGCTGACGGACGTCCAGATTGTGCCGAGGTCGCGTAACTTTGAGAGGTATTGGTCGTGGGCGGTACAGTGTCGATAACAGAGTTTGATGACTGAGTCGAAGCGATAGCCGCCGAGCTGTTTTCAGTAACCGCACTAGTTGTCGCCGTCGTAGGTGGCTCCGTTGTTGAATTGCTCGTCAATGTCTGACTGATACTAGGTGTGATCTCCGAGGAACCGAGCGAAGTTACTGCAGTCGTTATTGTGGTCGTCTGATTGGAAGCAAAGGAGCTGTTGGTCGCAGTTTGAGATGTGGGGGAAGAGGTCGTTGTCGTACTTGAATCCTGTGTCTCGCTGCTGTGACTAGTGTCCGAGTGATGAGAAACTGTTGAGGTCGTCGTCACGTTTGCAGTGATCGTTGTTGAGTTAGATGATGAGGAAGTAGTTGCAGTTGTTGAGGTGTTAGTTATAGTCGTCGAAAGCGAAGTAGTTGTCGTCGCTGACGAAGAATTAGTTGTGGTTGTTGGAGAGGTTGATGACGAGGAATCGTTGGTGGAGGTCGAGGAAGTTGTCGTTGTGGAACTTGAAGTTGAGGAGTGGGTAGAGCTTTGAG
>JASHPQ010000199.1 GCA_030037995.1 Nitrososphaerales archaeon
GTAGTACTCTTACCCGCTCCATTAGGTCCTAGAAATCCGAAAACCTCTCCTTCCTGAACGTCGAACGAGATTCTGTCGACAGCTTTCGTTCCATCGGCATATACGACGACAAGGTCCTTGACGTCGATGACGTGGGACACAACCTACACGTCCGTCTTTGTTCTCGCCTGAATGGCTCTTGCTCGAATCCTAACTCGTACACTTCTCAGTACAATCAATGCAATTATCAAGATCAAGACTATGCCGATAAAGAGCGGAGTAAAGATAATCCCGTCAATAATCTGGAAGTCTGAGAGCTTCACCGGGATTGTCAAGCTTATAGTCTGGCTGAAAGGTTGGGTCGTTCCAAGCTCCGTCCAGCTCGCTTGGAAGATTAGTGGATACGATCCGGCCTGCATGTTCGAGTTTACTTGGATAACAACAGTGAGGTTGGTGCTAGCTTCAGGAGCAACAGTGCCTCCACCGGCGGCCACTGAGGTAGTGAAAGATCCTTGCGTGCTCGGCTCGAAAACGTACGAAGGTTGCATGGTGAAGACCGTCGCTTGAGCAGCTGCTTCTCCGATGTTTCTGAGAGTCACGACAATTTGATCCGCTCCATCACCAGACGCGATCGTGGGAGCAGAGACTGAGACAACTTGGAAGTCAGCTTTGGGCTGCTCCACGAAAGGAATCGTGAATTCCTCAGGCGTGATTCCAGAGGAGCGAACTGAAAGCCCCAAGGTGCTGTTCATTGGGATGGTGCTATTCCGAATTCCCAAGGTGAAAGTGAATGAATAGCTTTGCCCGACCGGGAGCGATCCGACTGTCTGCGTGAAAGATCCATTTGTTATTGGATACACAGGGTCGGCAGGAATAAGATTGACATTAAGATTTGATGCGGGAGTAGTGCCCGAGTTGGAGATGACGATTTGAAGGTTCGCCGTGATCGTCCCGGGGAATATGAGCGCAGGAGAGTAGGTATATCCCGAAAGGCCAATGCTCGGGCTGCTCGTGAGAATTGAAATCGGGACATAGAATCCCAGATTCTGCACGGTCGAGCCTGTAACACCTGAAGCTTCGTTATATGTTATCGTAACCGGTATCGTTACGGGCGAACCTGAGAGCGCGGCTGACACATATATCGGTACGTTAATCTCAGTGCTCGAACTCGCGTTCAAATTCACCAATGTGATTGGAAATTGCCTTAACAGACTGACCGATGGAGGCACCGTGACACTTACTTGAAGTTGGTAGAGAGATTGCGTACCGGTGTTGGAAATAGCCACGGTCGCATTGTTTACGCTTCCGGGCGTGAGGGACTCCGAAGTAAGCAGACTCACGGTCAGTGGAGCTGGAGATAAACTCGCGACATAAACACCCGCTGAACCGCTAACCGTATGTGCAGTACCGTAGGGATCGTAGTATGTTCCGACTATTGAAAGTGTGGCCGAAGACGACGCGAGCGATTGAGGAGCAAAAACGTTCACGTAGATGGTCGCCGACGCCTTCCCCTGGATTTCATCAATCTCGGGTGGAGAGTTTAGGACACTAACTCCAGACTGACCAAGAAGGCTGCTCGAGGCCGACACACTCAGAAGGATATCAGTCGCATCGCCCGAACCTGTGTTGCTGACGGTTATCGGAACGCTATTGACGGCCCCGGGCATAAGCTGCGATTGACTAGCGTTGAACTGCAGCTGAGCATTTCCCTTAAGCAAGATGTTCACGGAAGAACTCTGCTGATTTAGAATGAGCTGGTTGTACGGATATGGAACCTCCGCTTCAACTGTGTCCCATTTAATGGTCATGGGAAACGAGTAAGTGCCCAGAGCTACGCTGGAGCTAATATTGAGATAGAACGTTACTGGAATCACCGTGCCTGATGTCAACGGGCCTGGGATGTAGGCAGTAGTGTTAGAACTTCCGGTGGAGAAGTCTGTGAAGCCACTGGGCAGGCTAATCGTGATCGCAGTCGTTTCAGCTTCGTATAACTGATACTCAGTGGCGTAGTATTGAAGAGTGACCACCAACGGCACGTCTTGCATATTGGGTCCTGCCTCCACTGGGGCTTGCGGCGTGCCCCACGTATAGCTCTCGACATTGAAACCGGACAATGCCGTTGCAGAAGCGGGATGGGGCGAAACCATTCCCAAGATCATGAAAAGCACGACGATCGCGAGGGCGATGAGCTTGCCTCTGAATTTGACTGACAATATCAACCCAGACAAAGCTGGGTCAAATCCTTTCTAATATATAGTTTCCGATATATTTTACTTCATGTCAAATGTGATACTTTAACCGATAATCCTCCAAATGAGGCAGTCAATCGAATCTATTGGGCATGAACGCGAAGGCAAGACGTTGAATGCAAAAACGATAGGTGGACCGAGAGGATTGTTGCGCTGCTACATCCTTTACAGATTGTCGAAAGAGGAAATGTCAGGATACGATTTGATTTCCAGCTTAAACACGCTCACTGGGGGCACTTGGAGACCGGCATCTGGCTCGATCTACCCTATTCTGCAATCTCTTAAAAAAGAGAAGCTAATAGATGTCGTTTCCAGGCAAAATCGTTCTAAGCAAATCTACGCTGTCACTCCGAAAGGGAAGCAATTTCTTCAAACTCAAAGCAATCTTCTCAATGAATTCGCGGTTAAGTGGAACAAGATTAGACTCGCATTGCTTGACTTGATAAGCCCTGAGAACCTGTCTACTTTCATTATGGAAAATACAAAGGCCAACAGGTTGATATGGCCAAAGATCATTGAGAAAAATAGCGGATCTGTTGGCGGTGTGATATTCAGCCTGAAGGAGTATAAACTACTCCTTGAGAGCGAGCTTGACTGGGTCGAACAAGAAATCAAAGAACTCGCCAGAGTCAGAGATAGGCATCCGCGATACTAGCACCGCCGTTGAACTTGTTCTCTTCGTTCTCCTGATCTCAAATGTATCATCCAGAAAGACGAGAAGTCAACATCCGGGTTGGCTAAGTGGCCGACCGATCGGCCGATAAAACTTGACGTGATTTGTATTATAGAAAATTACGCTGCACAGATACTTGCGTTGGAATCAAAAAGACCGGCGACCCAGCTCCTCTCATCGTGGTTTGATCAAAACTATGAGTATCGAGTGGAGGAAGGGGATCTCCGATATTCTCCAAGCAAGATTGAGGCCGTCCGAATAGACGGCGGAGATTTTGACGACTTGTACTTGCAAAACCTCAAGATACATCTTGTGTCGTCCGTCTTTCCGTCATCGATCTATACAATCGACTTCGAAGTCGACGACTTTAGGAGATTTGTCCGAATATACGTTGATCATTCAGCGCACGGCAGCCACGTTAAGAAAAAGAACGAAAAGATTCAGCACTGGTCTGTTGTGTCGAAGGACGAAATCCAATCAAGACTCGCGAACCCCAAGTAAAAGAAAAATGGGAATTATACTCTTCTCTGTTGTTGCAGCGAAAGGCCCTTCCTATTCCCCTTATTCATAATCCTCGGTATCCGTGATCTCGCCCTCTGTCGTGTCTGTCTCCTTGTCAGAGCTGAGCTCTTCGAAAGTATCCCCGGTCGGGCCCTCCGGATCATCCTTCTCTTCCTCCTTTTCAAATTCGCTGTACATTTCTCGCTTTTTCCCCAGGCCGGTTCCTTCAAGCCCCGGCGGATCTATGCTGTTCAGGTAAGGATCTTTCGACTTTCGCTCCTTCTTGATCGCCTTTTCAACGGTCTCATCCATCGGATCTTCAGGCATAGTTTACCAAACCATAGAAACCACTGCGAGAGATAATATCTTTTCCATTGAGATAATGGAGAAATCAGAATTATGAAACATAAAGTTCCAGAATAGTCCAGATTTTTTGTGAACCAGAATTTCCTCATAGACTGGAATTGTGGAGTTACACTTTCGATCGGTTCACTAAAACGAAAACGTACCCCCACCGCCATTACCTCCGAACGCTTCAAGGAAACTTCGCATCTTCCAGTAGGTCTCGAGAAAGTCGAGGGCCCTCGGGGTGAGTGTGTAGAAAGTGCCCTCCTCTTCTTCATCCGTAAGTGTCTGCACCAGCCCGTAGGACGTAAGATCGGAGAGTATGGCCTTCAGCCTGTCAATGGGCACTCCGACGCCGTAGGACATTTTGGTGATCCTCGAGCCTTCGGGATATCGCTTGATTACCTCCAGCACCGTCGCGTACAGTTCTATCCTCGATCGCTTGGAGCTCTTGCCCCTGCTTCTCTTGCCATCGTTACTGCTGTTGTTTTTCATGTGGGCATAGCTAACCTCGGGCGTGAAGCGAGCTCAGATCGGTGGCTCCGGTAGGCTGTCCACTTTGTTGGGAGGTCTTTCAATATGGACTCTCTCGATCGGGCCTCTGAGTTCGCCGGTGTAGGTGATTTCCTCCGCGCTACAACCGGCTTCCATTTCAACAATCCTTGCAAAAACTCGCCCGCTCCGGGAGACCTTACCAAGATGCACCTCATCGGCGTAAACGTCCTCTACCTTGGTCATCCTCCCTACCAGTCTGAGGGCCGCAGACTGTCCCATCCAGCTCTTTTCCCAGTCCAGGATCACGCCCCAGCTGCTTCCTACATCTACGCGCTCTCCCACGATGGCCCCCTCGACCCGAGAACCGGCCCGCACCTTCACCATTTTTCCCTTCAATCCCCGGTCGGTTTCGACTACTCCCGCAACCTGTATTTCATTGGCAGCAACTACTTTGGTAGCTTCCAGCCTTCCGCCGACGAGGACGTTCGCAACATCAAGCTCGCGATCAATTTCGGCCGAGCCGTTGATTTCAAGCAACTCAGCAGTTTGGAGGGAACCTTCTACCTCGAGGCTCCCATTCACCTTGATCTTCTTCGACCTGCAGCTACCATCGATCTCGGTCTTTCCGAAGATCTGTATTTCTTCGCAATCGAGATCGCCAGAAACAGAAAGCTGTCCGTTGGTAGAAATCCGCGTCCCTTTGCTTCCTGCCGCTAGGCTAGTACGCCCGTATACTTGGAGGTCACCAAACTCTAGCTTGGAGCTAGCTTCGAATTTTCCACCGACCCTGATCTTTCCGGAGATGTTGCCACCACCGATGGAGGCCTGGCCGCCCACGTCAAAGTCTCGTATCGCCACTTTTCCCGGGGCCTCCACTTTGCCTCCCACGTTGAGGGATTCTACCTCAAGCTGCTCTGTCACTTCGATCGTGCCACCTACTCTCATCCTCACGCAGCTCAGGTTCTTGGCTTCGATCCTTCCTCCAACATCGATCTCTTCCGCCCTAATTGTGCCGCTGACTTCGATCGAGTGGTTCACGTCGAGCAGCTTGTGTACCGTCAGATTGCCTTCCACACGGAGAACACCGCCGGAGCTCACGCGCAGGGAGTCGCACTCGAAATCGCAGGCAACTTCGGCAGCTCCTTGAAAGTAAGCCCTGCCGGAAACGGAAACGAGGTTTCTTCCATTACCGGCCTCGATCCGCGCCTTGTGCCCTACCTCCAGCTCGCCTTCGATCCGATCGAGCTTCACGGTGGCACCGCGGGGAACGTGATAGTCTGACATTTTTCTTCTACTTCTAGTACCATATTCTGATGTCTGCGCCTAAAAGGCTCGCTCACATGTGGTGATTATTAATCGCCCTTGAGAGCGTTTCTCGCTAGAAGCGTTCCCAGTGCGACGAAGATGATCACATAAAGGAATAGTCCCAAAATGTCATCCGCGAAAGTAGAGAATTGGGATGCAGAAAGCGTTGCGTTTACCACGAGGAGCCTTGCCGCTTCGCTCGCAAGTGAGATGGGGTTTGCTTGGGCAAGGGGTTTCAGCCATCCCGGGAAAAAATTGATCGGGAAGAGCGCGGTGCTAGTGAACGCCACTGGAAAGAAAAGAAAGTTCACCACTGCGAAGAAGCTGTCCGTACTCTTTGCGGCGATCGAGATCCCGGTGAAGAGCGTCGAGAAGACGGTGGTGAGCATCGCGATCGCGAAGAACACTCCGAGAAGGTTCCAAATTCCAAAACCGGCGGCCAGTCTCAGGCCATCCGGAACGACCAGCGCCACAGCGAAAGTGATCACCGCCGCGACCATTGCCTTGACAATGTTCTGGAGCACCCCGCCGAAGTAAATTGCGGAACGTGGAATCGGGCTCGTCTTCAGCATGTCGAGGTATCCGTTGAGTCTGTCCCACACAAAGTCCACGCCTAGAAAACTCATCCCAGTGAGAGCCAGCATTCCTATCACGCCCGGGGTGAGGAATGTGATGTAGTTCGCTGCCCCACCGAAAGCTTGCTGGAGCACTCCCAGCGATCCTCCCGACGAGGAAGGAATAGAGTTACCTGGATTGAAGGAGTTTCCGAAGAGAAGCAGCCAAACAGCGGCCTGGATCACAATGGGTAAAATGGAGAAAGGACTCCGGATCCATTTCTTCAAGGATCGGCCACTCAGCGCGATCGTATCGCTGAACATGTGCATCTACACCTCCTCCATCAGAACAGGCACACCTTGCATCGACTGACTCTCGCCGCCATCCCTGAGCTGCCTGCCCGTAACTTGAAGAAACACCTGATCGAGGGTCGGTCTCGTAAAGGAGATATCAGCTATTTTCAATCCTCTTTGAACCACGCCGCCCACGATCTCGGGGAGAGCCTTTTCCACGCGCGGGATTTTTATCCAGTAACTCGATTGATCGATTTTCGTAACCTCTTTGACCTCGTGCATATCTTCGAAAAAGTGCGTCAGATCTGGGCCATCGGTAACTTGAATGGAGAGAAGATCGCCGCCCAGATTCATCTTCAGCTCTGCGGGAGAGCCTGACACCTTGATAGCTCCGCCGTCCACGATCGCCACGCGGTCGCATAGGGCATCGGCCTCTTCGAGATAGTGCGTCGTCATAAAAACCGTGATCCCGTTCTCATCGTTCAGCTTCCGCACGTAGTCCCACATTTTGCTCCTCGTCTGGATGTCCAAACCGAGGCTCGGTTCGTCTAGAAAGAGCACGTGGGGATCGTGCACCAGGCCCATGGCAAGCTGGAGGCGCCTCTTCATCCCGCCGGAGTAGGTCTTGACCTTTTTCTCGGCAAAAGCCTGCAGGTCGACAAGCCGCATGAGTTCGGCAGCTCTTCGTCGGGCCTTTTCATTCGGTACGTGGTGGAGCTTTGCAAAAAGAAGGACGTTCTCGATTCCTTTCAGCTCGTCGTCCGAGGTGAGTTGCTGCGGAACCATCCCGATGGCGGCCCTGACTGCGCCTGGATCCTTCGATACGTCGTGTCCTGCAACGTGGGCTCTACCCTCGGTAACCGATGTTAGAGTAGTCAGCATCCTGATCGTGGTAGTCTTGCCCGCGCCATTTGGTCCCAGAAATCCAAACAGCTCTCCTTCTTCGATTTCAAAAGACACGTGGTTAACGGCGATCTTGTCTCCGAATTTTTTCGTCAGATTGTCAGCTTGAATTATGCTGTTAGTCAATTCTGTGCTCTAATTAATCTGAAGATGCATTCGGACTTTAAGACCGACTCACGTTTGAAAATCACAAGAGATAATCACTTGATGTGAGGTGTGAGTAAAACCCCGTCCACCCTTCGGGGTCTGACGATCTGTGCTATTACAATAATTAACATTCTGCGGAGTCGTCTTTCTCTCCGTTCCTAGAAACCTGATTTTCCTAAGAACTAACATTTAGGGCAAATTTGCTGTGCTATTGCGAGGGACGGTTTCTTCTGTCTGTCGCTAACTGTGCGTCAAATTCCAAGGAGACGGATCAATTCATCTTCGAATATGAAATCCCTCAAGCGAAAATACTCCGATAACAGTTAGTCCGACTCCGACAACTATGAGAGGCGCAGCAATGATTCGCATAGCAGAGAAATAGAGATTCCCGCCAACAAAAGTGCATAAGCAAACTGGAAGATTATCAAAAAATGAAACTATTGGGATCAGAATAATCCCGAATGCGGTAATGATTACGCCACAAATCAGATAGTCTTTTTTCAAGTCCAAATATAGCCTTTAGTTTGTGAATTTGGAATTTGTCGATTCAAGATAAGAACCCCGAAACCTTGAAACCATAAACTGAGGGTTCCACGGAGACCCTGATTACCTCTGTTTCTAGGAACATCGATTTTTCCCTAAGATCTTTAGATTATTTAGACGAGACAACTTCAGTCCAAATTGTAACTCGATCTGGAATACGTATGGAAAATTCACAAGACGAAACTAGATGAAAGCCCGCCTGATCTAACTGGTCGAGATTGAAGAGAAGAGGCAAGGTTGCGATAGCCTTGATTCTGATCTTGGTAATTGGAAATCTACCAATTATCCCAACTTCAGACCCTTGCGGATTTAGTATCGGCAATCAGTCGTTTTTCTTTGATTTTGTATATTTCTTTGCCTCTTTTGATGGCGTCTGGAGTTGTCCCGTCCGCACTGTGACATTGTCTTCTGCAAATTTGTACGCGGGTTCTGCGAGTTACATCGACCATCGAGGAACGGCAAATCTGGAATTCTCATTAAATAATCCAATGTCAGCAACGAAAATAGTTTCAATTCAGGCGACATCAGAAGAAAATAATGGCAGTCAGTCACTCTCGTTCTATCAGTGTCCTTCCCAAACCGAATGCGACGCACCGTCTGATTTGACCGTTGCGGGAAATTCCGTTACAGGATTTAGCAATGCGACTAGTGCATTTTACCCATTGTCCAATATTACGTCAGGGGAGACATTGAACTATGTCATCACATTCGCCAATGGTCAATCCATATCGGGAGACTTGATTGCAGAATAGGGATTCGTGAATCTCCAACAACTAAGTAACAACTAGATAGGTACTTGGACTAAGCATGTTGTTGGAAGCGTCCGTAACCCAAGTATTGACGCTGTTCCAACTGGCACCGCATGCCTGAAACTGATAGAAAAATCCAGCATCGAGGGTAACATCTGCTTGATCAGGAAATGAAGTTGGGGAAGTAGAGGCAACTTCGCCATCAGGGTACTTTACTGAACGCGTAAA
>JASHPQ010000200.1 GCA_030037995.1 Nitrososphaerales archaeon
GGAGAGATACTCGCCAATGCCACAAGCGCTCCTTTCACTGTCACTCTTTTTGCAGCTGATACACCGGGGGCCTGTAACGGGATGATCGTTTTCATAAAGAAGACAGACTCCTCAACGAACGCGGTGACAGTGGCTGCTGCCGGCGGAGATACGATAGAGGGAAGCGCTTCCAAGGCCCTCTCGAAACAGTATGACGCCCTTCAACTAACATCAAATGGCTCACACGAGTGGTTCCTTCCCGGAAACTCGGTAGACGACGCATTCACTAATTGAGATAGTAGACGTACAACATTCGAACCCTCAGGGGCGCAGAGACCAACCCCCTACTGCTGCAACTGCTAGGAATTTTGATCAGAGGAACAATCTCGTCGATAAACGCGGCCATCTCGAGAGGGAAGGGGTGAAAATGATTCTTCGAATTCTCAAATTGTAACCGTTATAGAGGCCCAGACCGATAGCCCTTCCATGAGTCCTGAAGTAGCGTCAAGCGTAAGAGCGGAGCTTGGAGAAGGACCGAGTTGGGATGCCAAAAAGGAAATCCTCTACTGGGTAGATATCAAGAAAGGGCTAATTTATGCGCACAGGCCCGGGAATCCCTCTGACGAAATAGTCGCATCTGCCCAGGGGGTGAGTTGTGTGGTGCCGTGGTCAAACGGGGGGCTTGCCCTAACTCTGCAGCATGGATTTTACAGTCTGGATCTGCTTTCCAAAAAGCTGCAGCCGATCTCTGACCAGGTCGACACCAAAGTGGAGACCAGTCGCTTTAATGACGGTAAGTGCGATCCGGCGGGAAGATTTTGGGCCGGGACCATGGATGCGACGGAAAAGAATCCAACAGGCTCCCTGTACTTGTTGGGGAAGGATAGAAAGCTGAAGAAAGTCCTGTCACAGGTGACCATTTCCAACGGCTTGGGATGGAGTCCTGACAACAGGGCAATGTATTACATTGATACGCCTACGAGGAAGGTGAGGGCGTTCGATTACTCTCTGCAGACGGGGGAGATCTACAACGAGCGGACAGCTGTAGACTTTGCAGTATCCGAGCAGAAGGGAGACCCTGACGGGATGGCGGTGGACGTTGAGGGCATGATCTGGGTGGCGCACTGGGGCGGGGCTAGGTTAACGAGGTGGAATCCTTCCAACGGTAACCTTTTGGAAACTCTTCCCGTCCCCGCGGATCAGGTAACCTCGTGTTGCTTTGCAGGAAGGAATCTAGATGAGCTTTACATCACTTCTGCAAGAGATGGACTCGACGAAAAGACGCTTGCCTCCAAGCCACTCGCTGGAAGCCTGTTCATCGCGCGCCCGGGAGTGAAGGGGCTACCGACTCACTCTTACGTCGGATGACTTCCCGAAATCTGATCAAGTTTTGGATCCCAGCTCCTCCGACTTCATCTTCTGAAGCTGTTTGATGAGATTGGAATTGTCCATCCTACCCAGTCCTGACCTTACTGCTTCTGAATAAACGGGGAGAGAAGCCCTAACGCTCACCGAAGGCAAGCTAAGATCGATTTGTGTCTGCAGGAGCAGTTTCAGGTCCTTCTCAAGGAGATAGGTCAACCAGCCTCCTTCAAAATCCTCCGCGGCAATCTTGGGGGCGATCCGCCTAAATACGAACGAATCTCCGGCACTCGTTTTTATGACATCTACGATTTGCTTTGAGTCTAGGCCGAGGGCAAACGAAAGTTGCATCGCCTCCGCGGTAGCCAGCGTGTTTGAAGAGACCAGCAACTGATTAACGAGTTTGGCACCGGTACCGGAACCGGAACCTCCCATGTAGAACGTGTTTTTTCCCAGAGCATTGAATATGTCAATGCAACGCTCGAAAACTTCTCTCCTGCCTCCAACCATAAAAGTCAGAGAGGCGTTTGCAGCCCCTTCGGGGCCCCCACTCACAGGAGCATCAAGATAATCCACTTCTTTGGCTTCAAGTCTTGCAGCGATTTCTCTGGACGATTTAGGATCCAGCGTACTCGTATCAATTATGCTTCGACCTTTTGGCGTGTTATTCTTCGACACCAGTCCCGATTTTCCAAATATGATCTCTATCACATCTTTAGGTGCCGGTAGTGCTAAAAGGACGGCTTCTGCTTCGTCAAAAACTTGTCCCGGAGTATCAGCTGATTTTGCTCCCAGCGAAATCAAGGGCTCCAGCGCTGTCTTGTTTCTGGCGTAGACAGTTAGAGCGTACCCGGCTTTCAGAAGGTTTCGGCCCATCGGCATTCCCATTTGCCCAATACCTATGAGTCCAAGTGAATTCATACTATCGAGCTCCCACCGCGTGCTTTTTCGAAAATCAGAGAGATGCCTGCTAGATGGAGTACCATCCGGTGAAGTGACCTTCTTGTCGATGCGATTTCTCCCGCCTATCTCTTAGCTTCCGGTTTCTTTGTCGCAGAAACGATCGAAAGGACGTCCCGGTCCTTGAGCTGGTAATCCACTGGCAGCCTCAAGCCGGTGCGAGCGTCAACTGCATAGATCAACCCGCGTGCCAGATCCGAGTGGATGGAGTGCGCCAGATCTGTCACGGTCGAGCCGTTCTGCATGAGAAACACGTCGGGAAGGACATTGCCGGAGTTGTCTGAGAACTTGGTCGCGTCCGAGACAGGGTAGACAGTGTTCATTCTCAGGAGCTTGAAAACCGCTACGTTGATGGCAAACTGCACTCCCGTTCTCATGTACTCCCCCAGGATCGCTCTGCTGATGTGCGCGAGGGCCCACTGCTGCTTTTCATTCAGCTTGGCATCCTTCACCAGATCAAATCGCTCCTCTCCGGGGAGGTAGGTGATGACTCCACTCTGTTCCGCCCTTCTCAATGTCAGCTCGGACTCCGCACTGCAGGGAACCACGATCATGTCGTGGTACGCCTCGCGGATCTTCTCAAAGTTCTTCGTGGCCTCGGGCACGTCCATCTTGTTTGCGACGATCAAAGTCGGCTTTGACACATCCCTGAGTGTCCAGGCAAACTCCCTCCTCTGGTCATCGGTCCATCTTTCCACTTCCTCCCCGTAGAGCTTGTGTCGATTCAAAGCCTCAACCACATGCGTCCTGCGTACCCCGACTCCCTGCATGATCTCGCTCACCGTTTCGCCGAAATCCGAGGTCGGTGAGCCCTTCATCGTCCGAATGATCTTGTCAAAGCTGTTGTCCAGGATCTTGAGGTACCACATGGCGAGCTCTTCCTCGATGTCGGACACGTCCGCGACCGGGTCGCCCACTCCTGGACTCGCAATCTTTCCGTCTGCGTCGATGCTCCCCGACGCGTCCACGATATGCAACAAGGCATCAGACTGCGCTGCAACCGAAAGGAATTGATTTCCAAGTCCTCGGCCCTGCCACGCTCCTTTGATCAAGCCAGGAAGATCGATGATCTCCACGGGTATGATCCTCCAGCCGTCCGTGCAAACCGAGTTCCTCGGATTGTCCATTTTTATCCCGAGCTCCCTGTGAACGCAGAGCGTCGCCGCGTGACCCACTCCCGTGCTTGGGGCTTTCGTTGTGAAGGGATAGTTACTCATCTCCGCGCTTTGAGCAGTTGCAGAATTGAAAAAAGTCGTCTTTCCCGTGTTGGTCTTTCCAATCAGACCTATTCTTACCAAAGGCATTTTTTGATTGCTGACGAGTCTAGGCTTCAAACCACGATAAAATCATTCGCCATGTTCTGGCTCGGAAAAAGGCCAACATCTTTAAGAGTCAAGCTTCGCCTCCTCTTGCGACTCGCGCCCAGCGAGTTTCTGCGGCTAGAAAATTCGGCCGAAGCTAGGATTCCCCTGTACGAGCAGGTTTGTAAAGAAATGAAGGAGAGCAAGGCTCAGAGCGGGATCATTACAAGACACGGAAAGAGAATCACCGTCTCACACCGTGGAGGAATAGTCGTAAGGACCGCCTCTTACACGTTGGCGCTCGATCCCAAGCGCGCTACTAAATCCGATTTCTCGTTCGTGTCCCACGCCCATATCGACCACGTGCACAGTCCAGACGGCAACTCCCAGCTCGTTGCAAGTGAGGAGACGGTCGCGCTGGCGAAGGTGAGGGGATACAATCTGACGGGAGCGGTTGAACAGGTCCCTGGAATTGATTTGGTAGATGCTGGGCATATCCTCGGCTCGAGGGCAATCCTCGTAGAAGATAGCCTGTTTTACACAGGAGATTTCTCCATTCGAAGCAGAGGGTTTCTCAAGGGGTCACAGGGTGTAAAGTGCGACACCCTGATTATGGAGACCACCTACGGCAGTCCGAGATATGTCTTCACGGATACTGAGAAGATCGTGTCGCAAGTCAGCAGGTTAATCGCGGACTGCTTCCACAAGTGCCGCCCCGTCGTGCTCACGGGCTACCCGTTGGGGAAGGCGCAGCTCATCACACACTTGTTCAAGAACTGGGAACCGGTCTTTCTCCACGAGTCCGTGTTCAATATGAACGAGGCGCACATCGAGCTCGGGGTGGAGATCCCAAGACACCTACACTGCGGAGCCGGGAGTAAACAGCAAGCGCTGCTTAAGAGACGGCCGTGGATAATGATCGCGCCTGCCGCCTCCGGCAGATCTCAGTTTATCAAAAATCTTCGAGAAAACTACGGAGCGATTGTTATCGCTTTTACTGGGTGGGCGGTGGATCGCAGGTACAGCTATGTAATGGGGGTGGATTACGCGTTCGACTTGAGTGATCACTGCGATTTCAACGAACTTGTGCAGCTCGCGAAGTACTGCAATCCCTCAAAGATCTATACAGTGCACGGCTTTGCCGCCGAATTCGCGGACCACCTCAAGTTTCTGGGATTCGATGCCGAGCCTCTGGAGGGAATCGAGCAGAGCACCTTAACGAGTTACGCCTAAAAGAAATTAGCGAGAGTCTACGAAATCTCGATTCTAACTTCTGTGCCGTCAATTTCTGCTGTTGACCAGGAATCGCTCTCGGTAGGAAGGTCAGGGTACAGCTCCACTTTTCTGACCCTCACCAGAAACGCGAGCTGGTCTTTCTTCGGTTCTAACAGTCGGACGGTCTGTTCTCCTAGTCCGCCAACCTTCGCGGTGTTCAGTACCTCCGTGGGATTGAATCCCTTCTCCTTGCGGAGTGCTTGTAGATTTCTTGCAAGGTCCCTCGTCGTTCCTTCCGCTATCAACTGCTCATCCCTAGATACGTCCAGAGCAACTACGATGCCATGGTTCTCTGTAACTACATATCTCGGATCTGCGGCCGAGAAATCGAAGATCACATCGGATTCGGTCAGCTCAAAATCTGGCAGACCGGGCAGCTTCACCTTCCCTTCGTTGGACAGCTGATTGAATAGCCATGCAGCGTCGGCAGTTGACAGTTGCGAGGTTACCTCGTTCATCCTGGTCTTCGCCCTGGGCGCCACCAGCTCGTAGTTGGGTTTTAGTGTTACTTTGATCGGCGTCTTCTTCGGGTCGGTTTCAAATTCAGCGTCCACGAGATTTGCCTGTTCCAAGAGGAGCTCTTTGTCAGGGAGAACGAGCTCTATCTCAGTCTCGCCCGTAAGGTAGGTTGCCTTTCTCAACGGCCAGCGCCGCTTGACTTTTCCCTTCATTCGGGCGGCATTCGTTAGAGAGACCAGATTCGAAAGAAGATCAAATTCAGCTTCAAGGTGCTCATTCCTGAATCGAGCTTCGGGTTCTGGCCAATCGCTTAAGAGCAGGGGATCGGCCTCGAAGCACTTGTTGGCCAAGTAATCCGTGAGAAAGGGCGCTACGGGGTGCAGCATCAGATCTAACTGGTAAAGTACAAGCCCCAGCACGGAGTAGATGATCTGCCGTCGTTCCTTGCTTTCCTCAGTCTCCTCCCACATCTCCCCGCGGACGATAGGCACGTAAGTCTGGCTGAGCAGCTCGATCACAAAAGCCTCGATCGCCCTAACTGCCTCGGAGTAGCGAGCATCGTTGTAAGATTCTGTACATCCGTCGATTAGGAGTCCCAGTTTGGAGAGCAACCATCTATCTTGTTTTCGGAACATGGCAGTGGGGGCCTTTTCTAGTCGCTTCATGGCGACTTCCTTTGAGAACTGGAAGCCGTCAAAGCTAGCGTTCTGGAAATAAAAGATATGCATATGATACAGGGTGTTCAGGATCTGATAGGGTCTAGTGATCATTTCGGCCTTGCTGAAGTTTATTGAATCGATGGGACTCGCCTTCCAGTTCAGATAAAGCCTCACGAGATCCACGGAAGTCTGCTTGAGAAGCTCCCCGACCGGGACATAGTTTCCCTTGCTCTTGCTGAGTTTTTCTCCCTTCTCATCCAGCACGTGGCCCATGAAAAGAAATGCCTGGTACGGTGATTGCGCTTTCATGGACAGGATCACGTTTTCGATGAGCAGGCTGTATGCCCAACCACGACTCTGGTCTATTCCTTCGGTAAGAAAGGGAATGGGAACGTACTCGTGGTACTCCTTGTCAGTGTGCGCGGCGTATGGGGCAGCTCCGCTGTTGTGCCAGGTATCCAGCACGAAAGGTTCGCGCTTCATGTCCTCGCCACACTTTGGACAAGAGATCACGACGCGGTCGATCCAGGGTCGATGCAGCTCGAAACCGGGTCCATCGGGCAGCGATTTAGCTCTTGAGACAATCGCATCTCTGGTGAAGAGAGCTACTTTTTCCTGGCAGCTTTCGCACCGCCAGATCGGGAGTGGCGTTCCCCAGACTCTTTCCCTAGAAATGCACCACGGCCTTTTTTCCTTAACAATCTCTACGAAACGATTCCGTGGAGGATCGTAGTAGTATTCAACATCGGTTGCGGCGTCCACCGCGAGGTCTTTCAGCCTGTCCACGAAGTAAAAGTATTCCCTGCGGGCGAGCCACACCAGCCGGTGTCCGGAGCGCCAGCAGACGGGATATTCATGCGTGATTTTCCCATACCGAAGAAGGAGGCCTTTCTCGCGAAGAGCGCTCCCAACTTTCTGATCGGCATCCCGCACGAAAAGCCCGGCAAAGGCACCTGCCTTTTCAGTGAACACCGCCTGATCGTCTATCGGATTGAAAACCGGCAGGTGTAATTTCTGCGAGACTTCAAAATCGTCCTCCCCGTTTGCCGGTGACATGTGTACCAGGCCAGAGCCGGTCGTGACATCCACAAACTCCTCCGCGACTATCGAATGGACAAGGGGGCTCTCCCAATCAAGGCCGCCCTGCTCCGGCACCAGATCTGGAAGGGGGTAATCGTATCTATTGCCCTGAAGCTCCCTTCCAGTGACTCTTTTCTTGACCTCGTAATTCTGGATGCGTAGCTCCTTCATGACAGCTTCGAGGCGCTCCGCTCCCACGATCCAGGTTTCGAGGGTGGGCTGAATCAAAACGTAACAGTACTCGGACTCTGACTTTACCCCCACGAGCTCGTCCGTAACTACCGTGAAGGGCATTGTTGTCCATGCGACTAGGTAGGTGTTGTCTTGCTCGCGGATCTTCATCTTGAAGTAAAGCGACGGATCTTCTAGCTTTTCGTACCCACCCAGAGCGACCTCTGCAGCGCTGAGAGATGTCTGACAGCTGGGACAGAAAGGAGTCACGCGGACTCCTTCTGAAAGGATCTTGTTTTCCCAGGCAGCCTTCAGTATGTGCCATTCTCGCTCTATGTATTCGTCTCTATATGTCCAGTAAGCATGTGCGTCGTCAATCATCAGACCGATTTGCTCGTCCGAATCCCTCCAAACGTCGTGATAACGGGAGACCATCTGTTTGCAGGTCTCGACCAGCGCCTCTTCCCCGATCCTCTTGAGATTCGCCGTTTTGTTTCCGGTGAGGCCGAGCTCCTTCTCGGCTTGAAGCTCCACGGGCAAGCCCTGACAGTCCCACCCTCCACGGAAATCGATGTAAGTGCCCCTGATCGTCTCGAACCGGTACCACAGATCTTTCATGATGCGGCCGCGTAGATGCCCCATGTGGGGTTCCCCGTTGAGAGTCGGCGGCCCATCAACGTACCCAACCTGTTTTGTCCGCTTTCCTGAAAACTTCTGCCGAATTCTTTCTTTTAGCTGCTCATCACTCCATCTCTTGCGGACTTCGCTTTCTATAGCTTGAGCATTATACGAGCCTGAAAGAACCCGACTCCCTTCCGGAGCCTTCTCAACAGAGAGGGTCAACTATTGGCGACTCCCATCAAAAGACCCGAGTGCATATGGGAGGAACTTTTGGACTCCAGGAAAGCAAAAAATCTGAAAAATTAGATAAGCAAGATTTGACGCGCAAACGGATCTATCAGTAAAAGAATAAGTCACAGACAGAGCGATTGATTTCGCGGCCACCCAAACCATTTACCGAATCTCATCTTCGTTGAGATAGCTATTTAGAAGTTTTTGCACCAAGATCTTGCGCTCGGAGCTGTGAGAACGGCTGGGTAAACATTCAGTGGTGTTACGCAATTTGGTTCATATATTTTAGCGTAAAGTGAACCTTATTTTACCTAGACCGTTATCGTTTGATCGGAGGGAAGGTGCCTCTGGTGCTAAAACCTAATGTCACAGTTTTCCTCCAGATGGCAGAAATCTCCGTCCGAGGGCTTGAGCACTCGAATTCGAGATACTGTAAGGGCACCGGGACCACTCAAGCCCCGTCTTGAGCAGGCCGGACGACAAATACAGGTGCAGATCGCAAAACTAGATGCTACTTCTGCGAAGCTAAGGGAAAGAGACTCTTCGATCTTTAACAAGGTCGTTGCGGCTATCCAGAAGCACGACACTCAGCATGCTAACATTCTTGCGAATGAACTTTCAGAAGTCCGAAAGATGAACAAGCTTGTTACTCAGGCAAAGCTTGCGTTGGAACAAATCACACTGAGACTCAACACTGTACAGGAGCTCGGCGATATCGTAGTCACTCTCTCACCGGCGATGGGCGTCATCCGAAACGTTAGATCCGGGCTAGTGAGCGTTATCCCAGAGGCGGAGCACGAAATCGGAGAAATCTCAGGACTACTCAGCAGCATTCTAGTAGATGCAGGGCAACTCGGAGCAGGCGTAATCAACTTCGAGTCTGCAAACGAAGAGGCAGACAAGATCTTGGCAGAAGCAGGAGCGGTTGCCGAACAGAGAATGCGCGACAAATTCCCAGACCTTCCATCCTCGGTCCCGACAGGGACGGAGACGGCAGGGTTCTCCTAGAAATAACGGGTACCACGACAGCGGAGGTGAGATCCGTGCCTAGAAGGGCATGGATACCACCTTTCGCTTTCTTTTTTCTGGATAACGGGCAAAGAAGACTAAGCGAAACAAAAATCAAAAGAAGGGATTGAGAGTCTTGGAATGCTGGTACAAAGGCCGCATCATTTCATGCGCTAGACGGAACGATATCAGAAAGCAAGCCGAGATAAGATAAAGAGGGACCGTTTTTTCCAGTCAAGGCGAAAACTTTCTCGACGACCTTTCACTTTAGCTCAAGGTGTTATCCGAGAAGCTCCTCCGCGTTGCAAAATAGGAGTTCGAGGGATGTCCCAGCAGAAAATAGTATGAAAGTTTGGAGTTCTTGCTGATTGTCTCCATCGCTCGGCGTATTTGCCCCGACCGAAACTGACAGAGGACTCAAGGACAAGATAAACTCCTCACTCAGACAGATCGAGGCCCAGCGAAAAGAACTGGAGATGCTGAGAGGCAGGCTCGAAGATCGGAGGAGGGCAATGTTCGATGCCGCCATTAGGGCAATCGAAAAAAGCGACGAAATGACCGCCAGGGTACTTGAAGGAGAGCACGCAGAGCTGCAGAAGATAATCAAGGTAGTGATGACCTCCGAGCTGGCTCTCTTACACGTATGCGTCAGATTGGAAACAATCAGGGACGTCGGGGACATCATGTCGGTGCTCTCGAACGCTTTCAAATCCGTCAGAAAAGTGGGGAAATCAGTTTCCGAGATCGCCCCGAACATGGAGCAGGCCGCCTCAGAGATCAACGGTTCCTTCTCCAACATACTGACTGAGCTGAAGATGATCTCCCCCAACGTCAATATCTCGCTTACAGATACGCCCAACGAGATCTACGAGAAAGCTCAGAAGCTGATCGGAGACAGGACGCTGGAACTCGAAAACCTTCCAAGAAATTTGAGTGAGGCGATGACCGAAGAATCGATCTATGAAAAATCGAAGAAGATCGCTTTGCTCGCCACAGAAGGAGAGGGCATCCCGGGTGAAGAGGAAAACGAAGATCAATTCAAACCTGAGCTATTTTCGTCCGGAGCTGGTTACGACAAACCGATCGCGAGAGATCCGGAGATGGCGGTAAGAAACTATCTGTATCGAACGGGGAGTTCGAAGCTGAATGTGGTGGATGCGTCAGCTCAACTGAATCTGCCTGTCGATCTTGTTGAACAAGCCTATATCAAAGTCCTGAGCGATAAGCGATTTTTCGGTCATTCCAGCGGTACGAGACAAAATGGAGATCAATAAGAGGAGTTTAGCATTATGATTTACTTGAAAAACGAATGTGGAGAGTTTGAATGTTGAGCGATAACGCGGCAAAGGTACTAGAGGGCGCTGCGCAAAAGTACGCCTCCGAAGCCATCCGCTTTGATTCCCAGGGCGCGAGGAGCATGGCCATTAAGAATTATCAGAACGCCATACAGACCCTGGTGCAACTCGCCCAACTGTATCCAGATTATAAACTGAACAGCATGTACCTTCAGAGAGCACAGCTTTACCAGGAAAGAGTCAAGGCCCTCCAGTCTGCCCACGGCATCGAACCTCCCGCAGATGACGATCTCTCGTCTGGATTCACGTTTACTCCCCCCGCCAGATCTGCGGCGTCCCCGCAGAGAAGCGTCAGCCCTCCCGCACCCCCGTCACCTTCTCTTGACAGCAGCACTCCTCAGGTCGTTCCGCAGCTGAAAGCGAATTACAACGACCTTATCATGAAGGAAAAGCCGCATGTCCGGTGGGATGAGGTCGTCGGGCTGGAAGACTCCAAGAGAGCTCTGCGAGAATCCATCATCTTTCCGGTTCAGAGGCCGGACCTATTCCCGCTTGGATGGCCGCGGGGGCTCTTGATGTATGGCCCTCCAGGTTGCGGAAAGACCCTCCTCGCTGCCGCAACGGCCTCCGAAATCGACAGCTACTTCATCACCGTGGACGCAGCGTCGATCATGTCAAAGTGGCTCGGCGAGGGTGAAAAGAACGTAGCGAAGCTCTTCAACTCTGCGAGGAAGCTCTTGGAAAAGGACGCAAAGTCGGTCATCATCTTCATAGACGAGCTGGATTCCATCCTCGGCTCGCGGTCGAATGAAGTCGGGGGAGAGGTCCGCGTGAGAAATCAGTTTTTGAAGGAGATGGACGGAATCGCGGACAAGGGGAAACACCTCCACCTCTACGTGATCGGAGCTACTAACAAACCGTGGGCGTTGGACTGGCCGTTTCTGAGGCGCTTCCAGAAAAGGATCTACGTACCGCTCCCCGACATCCGGGCGAGGACCCAAATGCTGAGGCAGTATACCACGCCGCTCAAGACAGATCCTGAGCTGAGCGTCGAAGATCTCGCCAGAATGACAGAGGGGTACTCTGGGTCAGATATTCGCGACATTTGCCAGTCCGTCCAGCTGAGGGTCGTGGCGGAGCTTTTCGACGGCGCGGATGCCGAGAATAAGGAGATTCAGCCGAGGCCCATCGACGTGGACGACTTTGGTGAAGTCCTGAAGTCCAGAAAGCCGAGCGTCTCCCCCGAAATGCTCAGGGCGTATGCCAACTGGGCAGAGAATTTCAAGGCGCTCTAGGGCCGCAGTCTCTCGGGAGTCCTGGGGAAGAGACAGACTTCCCTGATATTTTCGATCCCGAGCAGCTGCATCACGAGCCTTTCCACGCCCAGCGCGAACCCTCCGTGCGGCGGGACGCCGTAGCGGAAATTGTCCGTAAACCACGAGATCTGATTTGCCTCCATTTCTTTGAGCTTCACCTGCTCCATCAGTTTGGAGTATCGGTGCTCCCGTTGCCCGCCCGAGGACAGTTCCATCCCCCTGTAGACCAGATCCACGCTTCTTGCCCACATGGGATCCTCATCCACTCTCATAACGTAGAAAGGCTTCACACTGAACGGAAATCGGTTCATGAAGAAGAAATCCGCTTTTGTTTTCTCCTTCACATGCTTCGCGAGCAGGGCCTCTCCTTCTCGGTTGGGCTCCTCGCCGAAGGGTACGATCTTGCCGTATTCCTTGAGTATATCGTACACCTCCGGGAACCGCAATTCCGGAAAGGGGACGGTGGGCTTTTCCACAACCACTTCAAGAAGTTCCAGCTCTTCCTTTGCCGCGTCTTTCAGTCGACCCAGAGCGTGTGCGACAAGCTCCTCCTCAAACCTCTGGGTATCCAGCTCGTCACTGATGAAGCCGAGTTCCACGGCAAAGGTGTGGTGCTCGCAGAGGTGTTGCGGGGTATGCGACATCTCCGCCCTCCAGCTCGGCCCTAGGTCGTAGATCTTATCCAGGCCTCCCGCGATTGCCAGCTGCCGGTGGAGCTGGGGATCCTGCCTGAGGAACGCCGGATTCCCAAAATAATCGATTTTGAAGACTTCGGAGCCTCCCTCACTGGCTCCTCCCAGTATGGCGGGCGTCGCGACCTGGATGACACCGTGATTTCGGAGGTACTCCTCGGCCGCTTCCATGAACTTAGATTCGACCTTCATTATGGCAAGGTTTCTCGGTTTCCGGAGATCCAGGACTCGCCAGTCCAGACGAACGTCGAGCTGCGTCTCACTCGCCCCAGTCACATCAATGGGCAGCGGAGTCTCCGACCGGTTCAAAAGTCGGATCGAGCCCGGTTTCAGCTCGGGGCCGATCTTCGCGATCTGCTTTTCCGGGACGATCCCCTCAACAGAAATCACATCCTGAAGATTCAGCTTCTCGCTCAGAGCGAGCAGCTCTTGGGGAGCCTCCTTTTTGTTCAAAGTAATCTGGGCAAGACCAGTGCGATCTCGAAGGATCACGAAACGAAGGTTTGGGAGCTCCTTGACGTTCTCGACCCAACCAGCGATTACGACATTCTTGCCAATGTGGGAGAGGAGCTCGTTTACGTAATGGGTTCTGATCAATCTCAAGATCACATTTTTCAATGCGGGACTTTTATCGATTAGGAGACAGAGAAAAAGGGAAAAGGTGCCCTTACTGTTTTTCGAACTCGATCATGAGTTCCATTTCCCTGGTTTCCTTGAGGATGCGGGTAATCATTTCCGTATCGTGCGGGAACCTGTCCGTCTTTTTGCCAGGAATTACCACCTTGGTGAGCTTGCTTCCGTCAGGTAGCCAAGCTGTATTTACATTCGCCACCCTCACGGGGAAAAAGAGGTCTTCTAGTTCCTTCCTGTCCGTCGTATTAGCCTCGGTGAGCCAAACCTTGCCTCCGAGGATCCCCTGAAGGTTCTTTTGGAGAGATTGATCCCGCCGCAGTGGCGCCAGACTGCCCGGCTCAACGACGAGGACATAATCCCCGTCCACTTTGATCGCCTTCGTGAGACTCATCTTCCCAATATCGGTAGATTTCTCGGCGGCCTTGGTGAGCTTGATCGAGACATCCACATCCGTTTTGGTTAACTGGCCCGACCTGAGTTTCGCATCGCACTTGGGGCACAATACCCCCATGCGTGCGTCAAAGGAACAGATCGGTGTTTTCAAATTTTGAAGCATTAAGGGAATTGAGCATTATTCTATAAAACCGTTATTGCTCGGGATCGCATCTTGAACGGAGGCTGGAAATTCCCTTTCACACTCGAAGGAATTGGCTTACGGCCACCGAAGCAAAGAGCGACCCTGCGTCCCAATGCAGAAGAGGCCTATCGGGTTAACGCTTTCAGCATTGCCTCATTGACCAAAGTTGGAATTTCAGAGGGGAGCTCCGCGACCCTTACCCCAACGTTCTCGAAAGCCTTTATCTTTCCATCGGCTGCTCCCGAACCCATGGAGACAATCGCCCCGGCGTGGCCCATTCTCTTTCCAGGCGGTGCCTGCCTCCCAGCTATGAACGCGACGATCGGTTTCCTCATCCCTCTCTGCTTTATCCTGGCAGCGACCCTCTCTTCCGCATCCCCGCCAATTTCCCCGATGACGACGATGGATTGAGTGCCCGGATCTCCATCAAACATTTCAATTATCTCTTCCGTGTCCCGACCGATTATTGGATCCCCGCCAACTCCAACCGCGGTCGACTGCCCTAACCCGGCCTTCGAAAGCACCCAAGCGATCTCGTAGGTGAGGGTGCCGCTCCTTGACACGATCCCCACATTGCCCCTAGAAAAGATCTGCCCCGGCATGATCCCCAGCTTACACTCCCCCGGCGACATGAGGCCTGGACAATTGGGACCGATTATTGTGACTCCGCGGTTTCTCGCATAATTGACAAATTCCAGGGAATCGTGAACCGGAACGTGCTCGGTGATATCAACGATCAGCTTGATGTCGGAATCAAGAGCCTCGTAGACCGCATCTGCGTTGAAAGCCGCCGGCACTAAGATGAGGCTCGAATTGATCTCCGGATGCGCATCTACCGCTTGCTTCACCGTATTGTAAACGGGCACCCCGCCTACGTCACTTCCAGCTTTGGCAGGAGTGACCCCAGCGGCAATCTTAGTGCCGTACTTCAACATGGCAAGCGTGTGAGAGCTTCCCTCGCGCCCGGTTATGCCCTGCACCAGCACCCTAGTATCCTTGTTCACGAGGATTGTCATTTATAATGAACCAACTCTCCGCTCTTTTTCATTTTCCTTGATAGGCAGAGTTTACCACGGCTTTGGCCCCTTCCTCCATGGAGTCGAGGTACGCAATGCCGTTTTCGGACAGGATTTTCCTGCCCTCCTCTTCGTTTGTCCCGACCATCCTGACAGTTATCGGGATTTTTAGATGCGACTCCTTGAGCGCCCTAACCAGTCCGTTTGCCACATCATCGCACTTTGTGATTCCACCTAGTATGTTTACAAAAAGCGCCTTCAGATTTTTTTGTTCCAAGCAGATTTTCACGGCGCGATAAACGCTCTCCGCGCTGGAGCCGCCGCCCATGTCGAGGAAGTTGGCAGGCTTTCCACCAAAATGAGCAACGACGTCCAGAGTCGCCATCACGAGGCCCGCCCCGTTTCCAATAATCCCGATATCTCCATCGAGCTGCACGAATGCGAGGTCTGCTTCGTGCGCTTCGCGTTCAAGAGGAGAGAGCTCTTCGTCCTCTTGGTCGTACTCCTTGTGTCTAAAGAGCGCGTTGTCGTCGAGAGTGATCCTCGAGTCCAGAGCGACCAGAGATCCGTCTGCCATGACGGCCAGCGGGTTCGATTCAGCGAGGTCCGCGTCAACAGAGTTGAAAATTTCGTAGATCCCAGTGCAAATCGACGAAAACTGGTTAGCGGTCTTATCACCAAGCCCGATGGAGTATGCCGCCTGTCTTGCCTCGAAGGGATGCAATCCCACCATCGAGTCAATGCCCTTTCTGAAAATCTTCTCCGGTTCGGTCTTTGCAAGCTCCTCCAGGTCGATGCCTCCCTCGGAGCTTGAAATCAATGTGACTTCTCTGTTGGCCCTGTCGATCGTGAAGCCGACGTAGAGCTCCTTTCGTGCTTTTTCCGCCTCAACGACCAGGACCGAAGTTACTTTGATTCCCTTGATAGTGGATCCCAGCATAGTCCTTCCAACTTCGAAGGCCTCTTCGGGGGTTTGCGCTGGTTTCACTCCGCCTGCCTTTCCCCTGCCCGCAACAAGGATCTGGGCTTTCACAACGACGGGTTTAGCAATATTTGCAGTCGCCTGCCTAACCTCTTCTGGCGTTCTGCAGAGGAACCCCCGCGGAACAGGTATCCCACGCTTTTCAAAAAGCTCCCTTGCTTGATACTCGTGAATTTTCAAATGTAACTAAGAGTCTCCGTGTAGATTGTCTAGGATTTTCTGAATGTCAGATTCCCATAAAAGGAAATACGGGTCATCCGGTTCAGGCTTTAGGAAACAGGGTTACAACGGCGAGCCCACCGAACATTAAAGGTTAAATGCAATGGGTGGTCAGAGCTTGGTCTCTTAGTTTTTCCATCGAAGTGTAACAAAGTAAATGCCTATTACAGATGCGACGAAAAAACAGATCGCTCAGAAGAGGAGATTATTTTTCAAAATATGTCTCGTGTGCGGTGCAAAGAATCCAATATCCGCTACTCGTTGCAGAAAGTGCAAACACGAAGCTCTCAGGCTGAAGAACAGAGCGCTAGGCGTCAAAAAGTAAACAGTCTACTCCCCATCTCACTTGTCTTCTAGGCAAGAGCCGCCGGCCGATTTTCTATCAATACAATTAAAACGATAGATTTTAGGCTGACTTTCCGAACAGGGCGTGTGGTCCAGCTGGTCTAAGACACCGCTCTCACACAGTTAGTAAATAGTGTACCGGGAATCGGCGGTTCGAATCCGCCCACGCCCACTCTATCTCATGCCTCAAGGCAACTGCAACAGCCATTGCAGTGTTGTGGGAGGGCACTGGAAGAGAGCCATTTTCTTGCAAAGATGCTCTTCTCATGAAGCTGCCTCAAAATGTAGATTAAAGTAAGCGTAAGACAGAATTTTCGCCAAATGAGCCGCTCTGATAGTAGTGACAAGATCCTGACGGGCGGATCTCAGAAGACCTTGATCAAACCGCGATACGACGGCTACTGCATCGCGAATATTCCCGAGACGGTCGCGAAGCTCCTGCATGTTAGGGCAAGCCGGCCACTGGTCGATGGAAAACTGTCGCGCTACTCTTCGGACACGGAAAACGTGGTCTTGTTGTTGCTGGACGGGTTTGGATCTGCGCAGCTAAAGTATGCGAGGGAGAATTTTGGCGTCCCGTCCTACGACCGGCTGTTCTCGAAAAACTCTGACCTCATTCCGATCACATCGGTTTTCCCTTCCACCACGTCCTCTGCAATGTCTTCGCTGCATACCGGGCTGACCCCTCAGGAGCACGGGGTGGTCGGATACACAATGTTCATCTCTCAGCTGGGGACCATCGGTCAGATGCTCAGATTTGTCCCGATCTTCGGCGGCAGATCTCTTTTCGATTCCGGGCTGGACTCGAAGACCTTCTTCGATGCGGAGACGATCCACGAGCGATTGCAGAAAGCCGGGGTGTCGTCCACAGTCTATGTACCTAGTCATATCGTGGATAGTGGGCTATCAAGAGTGACTTATCGCGGTGCAGAGGTAGAAGCGTGTCTCAGTTTTGGCGACACCCTGATCAGAGCAAGAAAAAATCTCGAAAAAAGCAAAGCTAACTCTTCTCACTTTCTTTACTACGCCTCCCCTGACACCGTGTCTCACGGAAGAGGCCCTTACACCGAGCAGTTTGCCGCGGAGCTAGAGTCCCTTTTTGGTTTAGTGGAGCGACAGCTTTTCTCAAGGCTCGATGAGCAGGTAGCGAGGAAGACGACGCTTCTCGTGTCGGGGGACCACGGAGCTGTGAAAGTGAATCGCGAATCGATCTTAGATGTAGCAAACCACGCAGAACTCATGTCATTGTTTCGTCTGCCCCCGACTGGCGATTCCCGGGCCTCGATACTCAGCCTAAAGCCGGGGACACGGGACCGGGTCCTTTCTTTCTTCGAAGGAACCTGCCCTGGACAGTTCGAAGTGATGGACTCGTCCCGGATGCTTTCGGAAGGATACTTTGGTCTGGGCCGAGCAAACGAGGAGATTCCGGGTCGAATCGGGGATCTGATCGCGGTGCCAAAGTTCGATAACGCGATAGACAACTCCATTATCGATTCCCGAAGGGACGAGGTTCCGGGGAGGCACGGGGGAATGAGCGAAGAAGAAATGCAGGTTCCCCTCATTGTTACGAAGCTTGCGGACTAATTACTGTCGTATTTGCTGCCGGGGATCGTCTCGAATAGCTGGATGAGCACTCCCGAGGTGCTCCTCGGAGAAATGAAGGCAGTCTTCCAGAGCGGATCCTCATAGAATTCGTCGGTCATTCTCAGTCCCTTTGACGTAAGGAGATCTCGAGCGGCGATAATATTCTCTACTTGGAAGGTTAGATGATGCAAGCCCTCTCCCCACCGGGCAAGAAACTTCGTGAGGAAGCTCTCGATTCCTTCCAGCGGTTCAAGCAGTTCGATCTTCTGCATGCCTAGGATAAACTGGGTAAACACATAGTCGTTGGTCGTGCCGATCTCTTTGTACGTTGTCACGACTCCTCCCAGTACGTCTCTATAAATAGTTAGGGCGGAGTCCGTATTGTTGACTGCGATCCCTACATGGTCAAAGCGTTTGAAAACTTCCGCGGACATTGCGCAACGCAATCGCGCGTTGCAGTATTAGAAACCTTCCTCTTTATGTCTCAATTGCCGCCGGCGGCAGATTTCGCTTCGGTTGCAGCTTCCTTCGTTGCTTTGAACGACAGTCCGCATCCACATGAGGAGGCGGCATTGGGATTGTCTATTTGAAACCCCGAAGTTTGGAGGTTCTCAACATAATCGATTTTGGAACCCCTAAGATAAATGAGACTGAGTTTGTCGACAATGACTTTCACGCCCTTCGTCCTCACCACGGCATCGTCCGAGGAGACAGAGTCGTCAATCGACATCCCGTAAGACATGCCCGCGCAGCCGCCGCCCGAGATGTAAAGTCTTAGGCCAGCTTCAGGCTTTCCTTCTTTTACAAGGAGCGCTCTTATCCGATCAACCGCCGAGTCAGTCAAAACTAGCTGTTCGGAGGTTCCCGTAATTAACGAGGACATGTCTCTCGAACGAACAATTGCCCGTTCGGGAATATATCCTTTCTCTATTTACGAAGAGGCCGGCTGCATGAAACTCGCAGTCTCTTCCCTTACCCCGTCTTTTGTGACGAAGAGAAGATCGACTCCATCGCCACTCGAGACATCCCTCTTAATCGCGGATCTGATTGCACGCACCGCCAAATTCTTCGCCTGATCCTCAGTCATGTTCTCCGAATAACCATTTTCGACCAGTCCGATCGCGATTTCAGCTCCAGAACCCACGGCCGCATAATCGTCGGGAATCAGAGACCCCAAGGGATCGAGGACCCAGATCGAAGGTTTCGAATTGATGCCACCGATCATTACCTGCGTAATCATAGGGGCAAACCTCCGCTCGAACATTATGACAGAAAGCAGCTTTGCTACAGAATTCGGCGGTAGGGGCCTCCTGAGCTCCAGTTCTCTGAGCCTCACATAAGATTGAAGCTCCTTGATCAGAATCTGCATATCGCCGATCATTCCGGCGCACGCCGCGCCTACGTTGTCTGTTACCTTGAAGGTTTTCTTCGCCGTCTTGCTTACAATGAAGCCGCCGAGTGTGACTCTCCTCTCCGCGCCGAGAACGAGGCCGTCCTTGTATGTAATTCCAACTACGGTAGCCCCAGGAATGTAAGCTTCATTGAAGGCCATAGAAACAACAACTGAGAACCAAAAATCTGCCGTTACCTAATTAGGCTTTTCGGGTGATCCGACAATATCCACCAGCCACGAGTCTCCGGATCTTCGCGTTGCAATTTTACAATCGGTTAGCTTTTTCGCAATTTCAGAATTTGTCAGAAAGTGGGTTGTCAGTGAAGGCGCTTTGAACACACTTTTCCCATTTATACAGCTTAGTAGCGTTACCAGCATGTCGGCAAGATGCGAATCCACACCTGCGTCCGACTTTGCTTCCTCCAGAAAATTTTTTGCAGCTTCTTCTCCGACTAATTCAGCTCTTTTTCCTCTTTCTCCGAGAGAGCTTCCGCCAACAAAGCGAGACAAGCCTCTTTCGTACACCAGAACTGAAGAACCAGGAGAAAGCGAATCTCCAGTAGCATCCAGCTCCATGTCTTGCACTTTGCGCCTTTGGAGTTCAAGAATCTTTTTCGCGCTTTCTGCTTGTCTGATCGCCACATGCTGCGGGAGTTGCCGGCAGACGCTCAGAACACTAACTGGGACTTCTTCCTTAGCTGATAGATCAAGGGGATGCGGATCTCTTATCTGAGCGGATCTTAGATGGATCTTGCCTCCGCCCTTCGGATAGTACCCCCTTCTCACCAGATCAATATCGATCTTCGCGCCTAACTCATGGTACACGGGAATTACAAGCTTCGACAAATAATCGATGGATGGCGAGCTGGGAACTTCGGTGCCTCCACGGATCTCCACGTCGAGTTCAACTCTCCCGAACATGGATATCGCGATTATTGTTTGGGCGATCAAGGTAACGCTGCCGGCGGTTCCAGTGTCAACCACGTCAGCAAACCTGCTTGGAAGGGAGCCGGGGGTGAATTCGATCTCGGTTGAACCTATGCTTGCACCCTCTACCACTCCTCCGCTGATCTTCGAGGCAACAAGAACGGATTGCAGGTGCTGCGGTCTCAGGCCCGGTTCTTTTCTCCCAGCCCTAATTTTGATGATTCGAATCGGCTTGTGATAAATTGCCGCAAGGCTGAGCGACGTCCGGAGGATCTGGCCTCCCCCCTCGCCCAAAGAGCCGTCGATTTCGATTCTTTGCGGCAAAAGTTACGAAAAGATACTGCCATGACACACTTTTTAATACAACCGAGCGCGGTTTAAAGAAAATAGAAAAAGCTTCTTTAGCTGGAACATCAAAAAAATGAAACAACGGCAAACGGGGATATTCATCGGTCGATTTCAGCCGTTCCATTTAGGACACTTGGAAACAGTCAAATTCGCGCTGGAGCGGGTGAAGCACCTTTACATCGTAGTCGGCAGCTCCCAGAAAAGCCACGAGTTCAAAAACCCCTTCACCGCGGGAGAAAGAATTCTGATGATCCGAAATACGCTGAATGCGGAGCGAGTGGATCCTTCCAGGTACCTGATAATTCCGGTTCCGGATGCGACGGGCCACGCCGTATGGACAGCCTTCATTGATCAGGTGGTTCCCAAGTATGAGGTGGTGTTTTCCAGCGACAGGCTGACTCTGCAGCTCTACAAGGAAAAGGGGGTGCCCACAATCGAGCCGCCCCTGCTCGACCGCCCAAAGTTTTCCGCAACCGAGGTCAGAAAGCGTATCATCGAAGGCGGAAAGTGGAAAGCCCTGGTCCCGTTGTCTGTGGTGAGAATAATCGATCCGATAATAGCAAAAGGTCGATTCGATGGCCTGGAGTGAAGCAAACGTTATCTCTTAGCTGAGTCCGCTAATCTACCGCTTGAAGCTCCCCGACAGTCTCCACCTGAAGGACACCATTTTTGCTCTAGATAGCCGGATACGGTATTTTGGGTACATGGACAACCGGCAGGGGATGGTCATTAGCGAGCTCCGAAACAAGGAGGAGGATCATCCAGGGGAGGCCCAGCTCGTTAGAGACCTGACTTTTTTCAAGGCCGCGATGGCTTCTTGGTCGCTCTACTTCGGCAGGGTGCGCTATGCTGTTGTAAGTCATGACCTTTTTATGATCGTGATGATTCCGGTTGAGGGAGGCCTCGTTATTGTCACCGCGGATTCCAGCATGCCGCTCCAGTTCGTCGAAAATCTTTCGCTTGCGGTCCACCGACAGACGGCGCAGCTCGTTCCGGGCAAAGTTTAGAAATTCCACGAGCCACCTTTTGATCCTGTTTCTCGATAATGAGAAAGCTCATCATGATCCCGGGGCCCACAAACGTCCCGGATAGAGTCGTTAGCGCGATGCTCGCTCCCATGATAAACCATCGTGGAGAAGAATTTCACGAACTTTACCGCAGGATCCGCGCAAATTGCCAGAAAGTTTTCCAGACGTCCAACGAGATTGTGGTGATTTCTGGATCCGGAACCGCGGGCGTGGACGCCGCTGTTGGAGCGATCTTTTCCGAGGGTGATTCAGTTGTGGTACCGAGTTTTGGAGAATTCTCCGCTAGACTGGGAGATTCCGCCAGTTA
>JASHPQ010000201.1 GCA_030037995.1 Nitrososphaerales archaeon
AAGGTATCTTCCTTCATCCTCTTTGAAATCAGCTGATCGTAATTGTTCAGCATGTCTTTGACAACGCGGTCAAAATCGCGATCGATCGCCAGTACTTCGTTAAACCCGGCTTGTATTCCGACCGTAGAGCTCGTGAGTTGCGCCCGAAGCGTACCAACCTTGGAGTTCGTCTTCATCCTAAAATCGTCGATCCTTCCTCTGGATACTACGAGATCGTTTCGAAGTACCACACCTCCTTTAGCCTTTAGTTCGGAAAGTATTTCGTTAGTACTGGAGACCTTATCCTCGATCGTTTTAGTTAGGGAATCAAATGTGCTTCCGGAATCCTCCTTCGATTCCTGCCTTGGCCTGAAGACAACGGAACCAATAAAGACAGCAATGAACAGGAGAGCTGCGACAGGAAGGGCGGATCCAAATGCTGAAGCAATTCCCAGCCGATAGGACAGAACAGCTGGAGCTTGAATCATCGTGGCATTGTAGGCAGTGAGAGAAAGCTGCTTTCCTGACACCACTACACCTGATACACTCGAGGACATTATTTGATATTCGTCGATGATCGCCCCGATTGGAGCGGTCGTGGGAATTGAAACATGGTAGCTTCCGCCTGAATAATTCCAGTACTGCTGCGCCAAAGGATACTGATAGACGAGGGAGACCGAGCTGTCCGGCTGTATTGCCTGACTCGTCGCGTTCAAATCCAGAATGTCGCCGCTTATGGGAATCGATGCAAGATTACTCAGAGGAGGTTCTGTATTCGGGAGGGCGATCAACGATGACGCGTTGGTCAGAGGGGAATAGGTGAGGGAGTAGATCGTATTGTCACCGAGATTTTTCATGTCCAGGGTATCCGTGACGATAACCTGACCATTTGCTGACAAAGATAGTTGTCGAATAAGGTGAGTAAAGTCAATTGCACCTGAGGTTTGCGGACTGGAATAGATTGTAACATTTCCATATCGGACCGTATCCGAGACGTTTGTTCCTGTGTAATCCCAGGTTTCAAGAGTAGCATTAGTCCCCACCGTGTGCGCAAAGCCCGCTTTCTGCATTGGAGTCGGATCGACGATGTGTGTCGTCAGGTAGGGAAGGACTATGGTGGTCGTGATGTAATCTAGCGGGATACTAACTGCAGGACTGAAAAGTATGGGGGCACTATAGTTGCCATCGGCGACTGCCACGAATGTGTTCAGAACGTAAAATCCTACGCTTACGGATGAGTCTTCGCCACCCGGCAATGCGGGGGACATCGATACCGACATTGAGACGCTTCGATTGACGAAACCGGTCGACTCGCTTACTTGCACACTGGAATTGGCGATCTTGCCGTGTAGACTGACATCAGCAATATGGCCCCGAAATGACGAAGGGAATCCTAGCACGAACGAAGAAAGACTGCTAGTGCTGTTTGGAGTCTGATAAAGAGTCTCGTTAACGGAAAACTGGCCGTAGGTATTGAAAGTCACGACGCTCTTGATCCAGTCACCTTTACTAGATGAGGAAGCAGTTGAGCCTGATGATAAGACCAATGGCGTAGCGCTTAAAGTTATGAAGGCAATGAGCAGCGCAATTAAAAATAGCCGCTTGAAGCGCAAGGCGATAAACATCCAGTGAAAAGCGCATTTCGCAAAAAACGCTTTAAAGACTTTCGGGAAAAAATCCTCGAAACGATTTCTTTTTTGTATTTTCGTTCATGAGATCCATGACGTCCATCTCTTTCCGGAAAAGTCCCACGAGTTAATGCTATTAAATCGGAAAATTGGTAGCTCTTTCCTTCTTGGTGGAGTTCTAACAGAAAAGTGGTTCTGCACAAATTTCTTCCTAATTCTGAAGAAGAAATTACTCAGCAAATGCTAAGGACTTTGGGTCTGAAAGATCTGGACGAGCTTTTCTCCGATATTCCCGCGGCCGTACGTCTGACTCGATCATTGAATATTCCTAGTTCCCTAAGTGAGATTGAATTGGAAAAGCTTGTTTTCGAAAAACTGTCCAAGAACAAGTCGGCTCCCGAGTTTCTCAATTTTCTCGGGGGTGGGAATTGGCTCCATCACGTTCCAGCAATTGTGGACGAAATTCTCTCACGAGGGGAATTTTACACTGCCTATACTCCCTATCAGCCCGAAATCAGTCAGGGCATGCTTCAGGCTCTTTTCGAATACCAGAGTCAGATCTGCGAGCTCACGGGCATGGGCATTGCAAACAGTTCTATGTATGATTGGGGTAGCGCGGTCGGGGAAGCTGGAAGGATGGCACAGCGCGTCACTGGGCGCAGAATAATACTAGCGGCTTCCAGTGCATCACCGGAACGGCTCAACGTCTTGGAGACTTATTGCGAACCCGCAGGCATCGAGGTGGTCAGAATCAACTTCTTGAAATCGGGTAATCTCGACTTGGTAAGCTTGGACAGTCACTTGAACGATGCAGTTGCCTCGGTTTACGTCGAGGTGCCAAACTTTCTTGGCGTTGTAGAAGACTCGCTGCACGTACTCTCGGAAAAATGTCGAGCCAAGGGAGCGCTACTTACGGTCGGAGTGAATCCGATTACATTGGGCGTACTCGCACCTCCGAGTTCCTACGGGGCGGATATTGTAGTCGGAGACGGTCAACCCCTTGGGATCTATCCTAATTTTGGGGGCCCTCTAATGGGGATCTTTGCAATCAGGGACGACCCCACGTTGCTGCATCAGATGCCCGGGAGACTAATCGGATCGACTTTCTCGAAGCAGGGCTCGCGTCGTGGGTATACAATGGTTTTGCAGACTCGTGAGCAACACATCCGAAGAGAGCATGCCACCTCTAACATATGCACTAATGAGGCCCTCTTTGCTCTCGCCGTAAGTATTTACCTTTCCTCCATGGGACCTAGCGGCATCAGGGAGGTAGGGGAGAGAATATTTGGAATTTCACATTATGCAAAAAAACGGTTTGCCGAAGAGGGCTTGTCGGCCCCCTACTTCGATGGAACGTTTTTTGGAGATCTGAGCGTTCGAACGAAGTTGGACGGTGCAGAGCTGTCGAGACAGCTTTCCGAGCATGGCATTCTGGGCGGCCTTCCTCTTGGCAGATTTTATGGCAATTTGGATCGCGTCTCGCTATTTTCGTTTAGCGAGCTTCATGGAGTACCGGAGGTCGAACGGCTGGTCTCCGCGATCAAATCCATCGAGGAGAGCAGTTGAGAAATGGTCTTCCGTCAGGCGACATGGGACGAACCCCTGCTCATCGAACTGTCAAGGAAGGGCCGAAGAGGGTACTCCCTGCCTCCGATGGACAACAAAATCAGATCTGAAGTAAACAACATCGAGGAGTCCCTTCCGTCCGAAATGATCAGGCGAGAATCGCCTGGGTTGCCCGAGATTTCAGAGCCGGAGATCGTCAGACATTTCGTCAGGCTATCGCAGATGAATTTCGCAATAGATCTCGGCATGTATCCTTTGGGAAGCTGCACAATGAAATATAATCCAAAGGTCTCGCAGCGGATTGCAAGGAATCCGAGAATGGCAGCGCTTCATCCCTATCAACACGAATCGACGGTGCAGGGTACTCTGGAAATCCTGTACGAGTTGGAAGAAATGCTCGCCGAAATTTCTGGAATGGATTGTTTTTCCTTGTGTCCCGCCGCCGGAGCCCAAGGCGAGTACGTCGGAGCTCTGATTGTTCGAAACTATCTCAAGGATGAGGGATTCGCAGACAAGGATGAAATGCTCGTACCTGACTCCGCGCACGGTACAAACCCTGCGAGCGCAGCCATGGCGGGATTCAAAGTGGTGAAGATTCCTTCTTCCAACGAGGGAATAGTTACCGAAGAGGCGGTCAAGAAGGTCCTTACCAAAAATACCGCCGGAATGATGCTTACCGTTCCAAACACGTTGGGCCTCTTCGAGAAGGAAATCCTTCAAGTCACCAAAATCCTGCACGAATCAAACGGACTGATGTATTATGATGGGGCTAACATGAACGCCCTCCTCGGTCACGCGCGGCCCGGGGATATGGGTTTCGACATCGTCCACATTAACGTGCACAAGACTTTCGCGACACCACACGGCGGAGGCGGACCGGGGGCTGGGCCAGTTGGAGTGAAGTCGCATCTGCGCGATTATTTGCCGGTGCCTCTTGTTTCAAAGTCTGAAAATTCTTACATTTTGGACTACACGGTTCCACGAACGGTTGGACACATCAAGTCCTTTTACGGAAATTCAGCTGTCCTTCTTAGGGCGTACTGTTACATTCTGAGTCTAGGAAAAGAGGGCCTCAAGTCTGTCTCAGAACAAGCGGTTTTGGCGTCAAATTATCTCCTCTCCCTGATAGATAAGGAAACATTTGAAATCACATATTCTCCCAAGACTTTGAGAAAGCACGAATTTGTCGTTAGTGCATCCCCTCTGAAGAAGAAAACTGGAATCTCTGCGGGCGATGTAGCGAAGGCGATACTCGATTTTGGGATGCATTCCCCTACGACGTACTTCCCCCTGATAGTGCCTGAGGCATTGATGGTAGAGCCCACGGAGACCGAGCCCTTGGAAAACTTGGAAGCCTATGCCAAAATTTTGAATGACATCGCATCTTTATCAGTGACGGAAAAGGAGTCCATTCTTGACTCGCCCGTAAACACTTCGATCGGAAGACTGGATGAGTACAGGGCATCGCACCCTGCCACTATGATGCTTAACTGGAATAAGCTTCCGAAATCCTCCTGAGAGATTATGTTTTAATGCCTTCGGCGCGCTCTCGAAGATTTCACGAGTCTCTGAAGCAGAAAAGGAAAAGAATAGCAAGTCAGCAGATCGAGAGGTCCATGAGCGTCACGTTGGGGGAGAGAGGAAATCATCCAAAACTCTCCGAGAATTGTGCTCGCCTCGCTTGGAAACTATCTACAAGGTTTAATGTGCGATTGGGTCATTACAGAATTTTCTTCTGTCGAAGCTGCAAGTCATTCATTGCGCCTTTGGCCGGATCGAGATACCGTCTTAGTCGGAAAAATCGAAGAACGATAACGATAACGTGTCTAAAGTGCGGCAGTGTGTACCGCAAACCATTCTAGACCCTTACACCCTCTTTGCCGGCGACGTAGACACTCGACCAATCATCCTTATTTATATAGGCCTTCGAAAAATGGTTCTATTCTAAATCGTTTCTCTCGAAATTTCTAAGATTTGAAGCTGAGATGACAACCGCTCATGAAGTTCCCCAAGATTTGTTGATTTCTAGGCTCGCAGACCATTTGAGGCACGTTTCCCAGATCTCTC
>JASHPQ010000202.1 GCA_030037995.1 Nitrososphaerales archaeon
AATATTACGCTCGTTAGGCAGGCCATAGTGCACGCGATCAATTACAGCGCCATCATCCAAGAAGCGGTCGACGGATACGGACAGCAATTCGTGGGGCCCGAAACGCCTAACTACGGCAAGTACTACGATCCTGGTAACCTTCCGCCGTACTCCTTCAACCTGACGCTCGCCAGCAACGATCTCGCAAAGGCCGGCTACAAAAACGGTACTGGACTACCCCCGCTGCAGTTCGACATCGACCAATTCGGCGTAGCTTGGCAGGAACCGGCCGCGGAAATAATACAGGCAGATCTCGCGCAGATAGGCATTAACGTCCAGATTACGATCCTCACTGACGCAAACTTTTATTCCTTCTACAACTCGTATTCAGCGGAAGCAGCGTCGCCGACCGGAGAGGGACCCCTGCGCTTTGACGACCCATTCGGATACGCACCCGATTACGTCGCCCCGACCGATTACTGGGTGGGCTTTGTCACAAACTCCTCTTACTACGGCAATGACGCGATTTACAACAATCCGATCGTGGATCAAGCCGTCAATGCACTGGTAACTTCCACCAATACGACATATGTCCTCCAGCAGCTAGCGATCGCGCAGCAGCAGATTTACAACGATGCGCCGTATGCGTGGTTATTCGTGGCGCAGTTACCACTCGTGGATGGCTCGTACGCTTATAACAAGAACGTGATCGGAGGGTTTTACATGGACTTTGCCCTAGGTGGGATCACGGACGTTCCACTGCTGAACACCATATATCCGGCGTCCGGTTGAGTGCTTCCCGATCGGCGCACTTTTTTTCCTGCCACGGGGATGTTACGGTCGATCAGGTAACACAACTAGTCGATCAGCTCTCCAGTAGTTGATTTTCGCAAGGCTGCGAAAGCATTTCCGAGTTCCGAAATAGTTGTCTTATAGATTAAATTAATTTCAGCGATATCAGGTACCCATCAATTTACCCTGGAAGTTTGGTCGGAGTGACTCTTTAAATTGCGTTCTCTGAACGTGCGAAATTAATCATGAGTGCTGCATCTGGAAAAATCACTGCTCCGTACGGCAGTTGGGAGTCTCCAGTTACCGCGAAATCGGTCGGATCTGGCAATCACGTTTTCGAGTTGCAACTCTACGGAGAAGATGTCTACTTTGCAGAGGTCAGGCCCCTCGAAGAGAAAGCGCGTTACTCGATAATGAAGGTCAAATCAAGCGGCGGGCCTGCAACCGAAATTACACCTCCACCCTTTAACGCACGCACGACGGTGCACGAATACGGTGGAGGAGCGTTCCTTGTTGCGAACGATGCACTGATCTTTTCTAATTTTTCAGACCAACGGCTCTATAAGAAACATATCAACACGGGCGACGCTCCACTTCCCATCACCGCTGAAGGAATAGATGCTCGCTATGCCGATGGAATCTTCGACAGAAAGCGCGACAGAATAATCCTCGTTCGAGAGCATCACCCTGTCTACGGAAGGAGAGGTGCCATAAATTCGATCATCAGCATAAAGCTGAAGGAAAAGAGTGATCCTGGAGGTCAGCTCGAGCTCGTAGGAGGGAACGATTTTTACTCGTTCCCACGTCTGAATCCAGAGGGCTCCAAGCTAGCTTGGATTACTTGGAATTTTCCGAACATGCCGTTTGACGGCTCCGAGCTTTGGGTGGGAGAATTCGCTCCTGATGGCTCGCTCAGAAACAAGCTAAAACTCGCTGGAGGGTTGGACGAATCAGTGACGCAGCCAAAATGGAGCAAATCCGGAGATCTTTACTTCATTTCAGACCGCACCGGCTGGTGGAATCTGTACAGATGGCATGATGGCGGGGTAGAAGCGGTTTGCCCTAAAACGGCTGATTTCTGTCATCCTGACTGGAATCTTGGTTTATCTTCGTATGCCCTTCTCCCAGAAAAATTGATCTGCACCTTCGCCGAAGCCGGCGAATGGAAACTGGCTTCTCTGGATCTCGATTCCTCTGATTTCAAGATAATCAACGCCCCCTTCACCGACATTCAACACATACACGCCTCCCGTGAGTGCGTGGTGTTCTTGGCGGGTTCCCCGAGCGAAGCGCATTGCATATGCCGATATGATTGCAAGTCGAACATGCCAGTCAAGATCTATGAGTCGCCAGGAGAGGTGGAAGGCGAAAGCTTTGTTTCTCCTCCGATTTGCAAGACGTTTGCCACCTCCAACAACCTCTCCGCCCACGCCTTTTACTACGAGCCATATAATCCAAAGTATCTGTGTCCGCTTGGAGACAAGCCGCCTCTCGTCGTAATGGCCCACGGCGGCCCCACTCACGCTTCCTCGAACGTGCTACGGGGGACGATTCAGTTCTTCACGTCCCGAGGGTTTGCGGTGCTTGACGTGAATTACGGAGGCAGCAGCGGTTACGGCCGCGAGTACCGGCGGCGGCTGAACGGTCAGTGGGGAGTGGTGGACGTGGAAGATTGTGTCAACGGCGCGAAAAGCCTTGTAAGGGAAGGAAGGGTGGACGGAAACCGCGTGGTGATCAGGGGAGGGAGCGCGGGCGGGTGGACGACCCTCTGCGCCCTGACGTTCACAAATTTTTTCAAAGCAGGTGCGTGTTATTACGGCATCAGCGACTTGGAGAGATGGGAACTCGACTGCCACAAGTTCGAATCGCAGTACCTCCACAGCCTCATAGGATCTTACCCTCAGGAACGGGGCCTGTTCAACGAACGATCTCCAACGCACCACGCGGACCAGATTTCGGCACCCTTGATCATTTTTCAGGGTCTGGAGGATCGAGTCGTCCCACCGAACCAGAGCGAGCTGATGGTCGCCAGTTTACGGCAAAAAAGTCGAAACGTAGAATATCACCCGTTCGAGGAAGAACAACACGATTTCCGCCAGGCCGGGCACATCGCCGAAGCTCTGGAAAGAGAGCTAGCTTTCTTTACGAAGATCCTTTAGGCCACTTGTCTGTCCACCTTTACGGCGCGCGAATCGTAGCCCGGTCTGACATAACGTGGCGATCTGCCTGAATGGCAATCTGAGCACAAGTTCGATAACTCCAATGTCTTGAACTCAAAAAGAATCAATAATGCATCCGCCGAGCTTAGTAAGATGGACAAATAGAGCGCTAGACGATTAACAAAGTAGGGGAAAAATTGCCCGAGGACAGGATTAAGATTGAAGGCTTGTCCATTAGGTACTGGACTAACGTGGGTGGCTTGGCGAATGATGACAAAAAACGAAGGACAGTGATTCTCTTTCACGGCAACGCGCTCTCGCTAGACTCTTGGAAGAAAACAAAGACGCTCGAAAAACTCTCGTCAAAAGAATACAGGGTGTTTGCTATAGATCTCCCTGCAGGCAAAGGCTCTATGTCCGACAAGCTCAGTCCAGCAGTCCTCAAAAGCGATCCAAATAGAATCTTGAAGGTGTTCGATGAACTATTCGATGCACTCGACGTCGGCGAATCGCCTTTTGCGATCGTCGGCCCCTCGATGGGAGGAGGCTTCGCGCTCGCATACGCCTTGTCCCGACCAAAGCGTGTAGGCGCTCTCATTCTCGTTAGCCCATCAGTTTATCGTATTGCGGAGCAAGAAAAAAGCAAACTATCGGGTCTTGATATTCCGACGCTGCTCGTCTGGGGCGAGCGGGACAGAGTCTTCCCCCTCGACGAATACGGAAAGCCTCTGAAAGAAACGCTGCCTCGCGCGAAGCTGGTGATTGTAAAGCAGGCAGGACACGGAGCGTATCTGGACAAGCCCGACCAGTTTAATGAGCTTCTGCTTGATTTCGTTTCTAAAGTCATGTGATCGTGAAGCGGGACGATTCCTTCTCCGATCCTAAAATTCTCGAGAGGTTTTCAATGATGGCGCGCGTCGCCACCTAGCAAATCCCTGCTAATCATTCACCTGGGCGATTTTGTTCCTATCGGGAATCTCCTGTCGCAGGACTGGTGTCCCACCCTACGAAGAAAAGAACTCTAAACATTTCAACGATGGAAGGGCTCGTGATAATAATCGCAGTTTCGTCAGGATGAGCCGACGAAGGATCATCGCTTGCTTCGGGTATGATCATCACCTCCTTTCGGTCAACTATGCACACTCCCGCGGAATTGATGCTATCGAGGTGTCTTACTTCAGAAGCTACTTCCTTGAATTGATCTGTGTTCGATTGTGTGACGGGCGTGAAAATTCTGACATTCACCCCTGCTTTCATTTTCTTCGATATTTCTTCCATACCGCGCATGAGAAGGACTTTCGCTGATCCTTTGTCAATCGCAGCAACAAGGATCTCACTCTTCGCGTGTTCGAGTATGCTGATCCATTTTTCGCTGATGGTTTTTTGTCCGCCAATTATCTGAATTTTATTCCCAGATACGTTTTCTTTGGGAAGATCACGGGTCTTGAGATCCTCGCTAATCTTTCGAAGGTCAGACAATGCATTGGTTCGAGATCTAGCGAATTCTTGATCTTTCTTCTGCAGGACTTCCAAAGTAATGTGCAGAGGAATCGCTTTGAACTTCATGGGCTTGGTTATGGTCCCTTCAACCATATCCTTCGATTGCAAGGTCTTCAGATCATGATAAACATCCAGACGATGCAGTCCTAATTTTGCAGCGAGCTCTCCTGCCTTTGATTCTCCTCTTTCAAGGAGAGAGAAATAGATTGAAGCTTCTCTTTCAGGAATTCCGAAAAGGACCAGCTCATCTTTTGCTTTCTTAAATTCATCACGGGGAGAGGAATTTTCCAATATTATGTTACCTATTTCATACCATGAATGATTCGTCCGAAGAACTCGTGCTTTTCACATATTTGAGGGATTTGCGAATGATCTATCTAGATAAAAGTCATTGCGTGTTGCAATATACAAACGATCATTTAATTCTACCGATCAACTTCCCTCCTGAGGGAGTTGCATGCCTTTTCTTTACTACACCGACAGGAGAGCAGAAAGAGAACGTCGCTTGGCTAGCGAGCGATCAGCTCGAACTGACTCTCGACAGATAGTGCACAAAGGTTTGGTTCTTCCGCATGTTCCGCAATGTGAAATAATTCAGAAGGGCCCTGCTCGAAAAGAGCTCCGATCGGAGACTCAAATCTATGCGACACCTGAAAGATTATGGCAGGTGATACTCAGCGGCCACAATATCATTTCTAAGGATATTGGGAATGTAAAGAAGAGAATTAGAGCATATTCGAGTTTGAAGAGGCTCCCGCCGGATGAGTTTAGATTCGATCCTAGCCGCCAAGCACTTATCTTGAAACGATATCTCGCACTATCCCAATGAATTCTTGGTCAGTAAGTGTTCTTTTCTTTTCCTCAGAAGTTTCCTTCACGGTTGATAGGACTTTTTCTAGCTTATCCTCAGGAATACTAACCTTGAGTTTCTTTGCTTTGTAGATTATCGAATCTCTCCCACTCTTCTTCCCTAGGACAACTTTTACTCCGCCTTCATGCCCTGTGAAGCCGGGCAGAAATGGGAACATCTCTAGGGGCATGTTCAACTCTTCGAGCCGAGACCACCAACCAGCAATGATTCCGGATTCAGTTGTGAAAAGATTATCACCAGTAATGGGTTTCTGAGGGGGCATTTTGATCAGCGATAAATCTTCCACAAGTTTTGACAGTGATCGAAGTTTATCGAACTTTACTTTTGAACCAACGCCGTAAAGAAGTTTGAGAGCCATAGCCACCTCTTCTGTCGAAGCGTTCCCGGATCGTTCACCTATTCCGTTGACCGTTGTATGAACTGTGTCAACCCCCTCCATCACAGCTGCGATAGTATTCGCGACTG
>JASHPQ010000203.1 GCA_030037995.1 Nitrososphaerales archaeon
CAGCATGCCGGTACCAAAGGGCGTGTCACACCAGCCGGGGGCGATCGCATTTACAGTGATCCCATAGGGAGCGAGCTCCGAGGCCATGCATTTTGTCATGATGATAATCGCCCCTTTTGATGCAGAGTAAGCGAGAATCCCAGGCTCCGCCATCATCCCATCGACGGAGGCTGTGTTGATGATCTTTCCCGAAAGCTTCTTTTTCATCTCGAAGGCCGCTGCCCTAGCAAAGTTCCTGCAGCCGCCAACGTTGACGTCGAGCGTCTGATCCCACTCCTCGGGCTTGTAGTCGAGAACGGTCCCGCCCTTGTTAACCGCAGCGTTGTTAACAAGAATGTCCAATCGCCCAAACTCTTCCACGCATCGCGCGACTGATTTCTCCGCGCTGCTGAATTCGGTGACGTCAGCTTCGAGAGTTACGACTCTGCCCGGTGACTGATTTTCCAAATTTTGCGGTTCCTTAAAGTGAAGATCGACTGCAACGACGTTCACTCCGAGCTTGGAAAATAGCATTGTCTCGGCCCCGCCAATTCCGCCGGCTGCTCCGGTCACGATTGCAGATTTTCCGGACAGTCCCAATAGCTGAGATTCAAATGATGACATGGGATCTTGTGATCTCCTTCCAGATCGTCCTCTTCTTATCTATTTTGAAGATAGCTTATCACTTTTCTGAGATTCGGGTGGTGCAAACATGGGAGCGCAGATCTAACGTTACTTTTTGATTTTCAAAAAAATAACCGTAAAGTTAAATCGTGGCGGAGAATGGACAGCCCCTCCAGACGATGACGGGTAAAGCGCACGCTACCCTAGATTGGGGCTACAAGGGGATGAGGACGCTTGTTATTGAAAACCAGCTCCTCAGAGTGGTGTACCTGCTGGACAAGGGTGGGGACATTATCGAGCTGAAATACAAGCCACTGGATGTCGATCTGATGTGGCACGCACCTCAGGGACATGTTAATCCAGCAGAGTATGTCCCGTCGATCGCGACGGTGGAATCGAGTTTCAACGATCTTTATGGAGGAGGATGGCAAGACGCGGTCCCGGTCATCGGCAACGGGCCGCAGGAGCATCGCGGTGCAAAGTACGGGACCCATGGAGAGTCGCCCGTAATGCGTTGGGATTGTGAGCTTCTCGAGGAAGAAGGGAGCACTGCCTCGGCCATCATGCGAGTGCAGGGAGTGCGGTATCCGTTCAGACTGGAGAAAACCGTTCGGATCGAAAGCGATCAAGCCGCCCTGCGCCTCAGCGAGGAGCTGTCGAACTTGAGCCCGCAGACTCTGGAATTTTTCTGGCTGCAGCATCCGGCATTTGGAGAGCCGTTTCTGAGTCCGGGAGACGAGATCACTATTCCGCCGGGAAGTGAAATTAACAACATGGAGGAGTTGAACCCCAACGGGCGGATCGCGGGAGGCAGATTTCCGTGGCCCAATGTGAAATCGCGCAGGGGAGGAGCGAACATTGACCTGAGCCTAGTGCCGCCGAGAGACCTCGTCGCCGAAGAGACGAGCTTCATCAGCGTGACAGAGGGGTGGTACGCTCTAAAGAATCCCGAACTCGGTCTGAGCTTTAAGCTGGAGTGGGACCCGTTGATCTTCCGCTGGGTCTGGTTCTGGCAAGACTATAACCTGCCCGATTACCCGTACTACGGAGCCGCGTGGAATGTTGCGATCGAACCCGCGACGAGCCTCCCGAACAATATCGCAAAACAAAGGGGCGATGATGACGGCGTGAAGATTCCAGGAAACTCGTCGATTGTCACCGAACTCACCGCGACGCTCGAAGCCGTTTAAGAGATCTCCGCACATCCGAGCATGCGGCTCAGGTTAGTGCCCCAGTAATTTCAATCGAGGGTACCCAACAATTCATTTAGTCCGACCGGTTTTTTCAAGAAATGGAACCCGAGGGATCTTGCTTCCATTTCGACGAAATCTTCGGCGCTGATTATGACGATCCTGATGTTGGGTTTTTTCTTTTGAAGCAACACAGCAGCTTGCAACCCGTTGATCAGGCCTCCCTTCAGGTTATAATCGATCAAAGCAAAATCAATTTCCTTAACTTCAGGTTTAAGGAGCTGATCGAGCATCTCCTCGCCGGTGTGCGCGACCAGAACCACTTCCAGACCAGATAATTCCAGAGCTCGCTTGAAGATTAACGCGATTTCAGGTATATCATCGAGGATTATTATTTTTCTACCGTGAAGACACCTGTAGTGCTTCTTATGAAAAGAGTCCACTACAGACAATTTCTTCCCAACATCCCGGTCGGCCCCCAAAGCGGCGAATCTCTGAGAATAAGGGCGATCTATTTACGTTTTGGGCCTTTACAATAAATTGTTGACTTCTGCTCTAACTTTGAAGCTCTCTTGGCAATCGGCCGGGCCAATCAGTTCAATTTTGTGTAATTCGGCAAAACAGTTTTAGAGTCCTATACAGTCTGGCAAAAAAATGAATATTTTTAGTACCAAATTCCTCAATTCCTGTATCGAGTAGTTCGAGCTAGAGCAATGTCCCTCGATAATCGCGACCCGGATTCGGTCAGTTCATCAGACCTCAGGGCGGAGATCGAGAGGAAGAAACAGGAGGAGAGGGAACTTGGAAAATTTTCGGAAGAAATCAAAAGCCGGCCCATTTCCGAGCTGGAGAGAGACTCTGCTGAAATGACATATGAAATTGAATTGCTGGAAAAGCAGCTAACAGCCGGTCTCGGGGAATACTCTCCGCGTGACTTGGAGCTTGGGTATGCCAAGGTTGCATTTTTCAAAAAGAAGTTTGAATTGATGAAACTCGAGATCGAAAATAGGAAAAACAAAGCTCGTGATGGTACTACCTAGAGCTGCCACTTTCGATAGCGTTCCATAGCTTCCGATGCTCTGAACAGAGCTCGGTTCAAGCTCTTCTGCACGAAAAATTGTACGATTGTGCGACCGCGGGGAAATTTACTATATGGAGCAAATAATGCTACAAACAAAAGCCAAACAGAGCTAATGGATCCATCAAATTACTATTGCTTGCCCCCGCATGCGTTGCCTCCGAGTGGTCCCAGGCAATTACTAAAGCAAGCTCGCGCGTGGAGCGGAGCCTAGGGGCCCTGATCCCTCTAATAAGACTCCTAGAACTCGACGAGTGAGTTAATAAGACGGTCAGGGAGCCAATTCTTGCCTGACAATATGAGAAACGCCCAAATTTGTCTTGTTCACTTTTCTTAAGCTCTTTCATCGATAAGTCCCCTCCGCTAAAATTGTGTGGACTTCGCAGTCTCAGATGGAAGCGATGATACCCCTCGCACGAAGGTTCGTGGGTCCATTGGATAAAATTCGTCCTTAACGTGAACTACTGCTTTCACGGCCGGATCATTTGTAATCAATGAACGCAGCTCCGTTTCGTCTTTGACCTCGACGATCGCAATTCCGAATACCTCCATTGGGTCGAGAACAGGCCCGAAAACCAGAACCTTCCCTTCGTCTAGCCTAGCCTTCGAGTAAGCGACATGCTCTATCATCACCACTCGCTCTTTTTCTGTCATATCTGAAGAAAAGGTCGGACGAGGGCCTGGTGCTTTTAGGAAGAATAGCGTAATCCTCCCTTCACTCCTCCGCGAGCTTCGTGAATTCTCCCATCATTGTTCGCCGCCCGTCAAGGATCTGCGCCATCTCACCCCACAAAGGCCCCGCTGCTTCGTCTTGGCCTATCGAGGCTACGATTCTCTGGTATTCATCTTTGTTGGGATAGAACCCGGTCTCAATCCATACTTCCTCGTCCGAGGGAACGCCCAGAGCCTTGTCAAAGGCCTCGAATCCCGTGAAGCCCTCGGTGTTGGTTTTCCCGAGCTGATAGATCTTCGAGTTTAGCATCCCGTACTTCTTGTAAATTTTGGCGAGTTTCTCTTCGACATCTTTGAACGCGTCGTGTTGTTTCTTTGGAATCCGATACAGGAATACGAGCGCGTAAGCGCCCTCAGACCTCTGGTTGTTTAAGTTCATGACTGTTGAGAAAAACCCAATCCTTAATAAAATGGCAAGGGAGCAAACGGTTACCTTGGAGACGGGCCATTTCGGAAACGTGAATGGGAATCAAGAAGGGATCCAAGACACTCCCATTCTGCCTAACTATTCTTTCAGTAACTGCCCTATTCAGACGAGCCTTGGAGTGCTGGGCAAAAAATGGACACTATTGATCTTGAGGGATATCGGGCTGCTGAAGATTGATCGATTCAACAGAATTCTTGAGACCCTGCCCGGACTGCCAAGAAAGGTTCTGTCCACCAGGTTGAGGGAATTAGAGCGGGAAGGGTTCATAGAATGTTCTGAGAGGAAAAAGTCACCGATGGTCGTCCGCTGGACTATGACTCAGAAAGGGAAGGATACTCTTCCTATTCTAATGCGATTCATTGCATTCGGCTCCAGATGGTATCCCGATGTTGTGTTCGCGGACAAAACTCGACGGACCCTTCGTGAATTGTTTACGACGCCAGAAGCAAGGGAGCTTATCAAGGGCTACACGTAAACGTCGTCGCATCAACATTTTCAGTGTTGATTGCGCATCTCTTTCATCTATGAAAGAATGTCAGGATTGTTTATTGTCTGGGAAGAAGTGAGTCTGCCTACCTGCCCAAAAATTATTGCAATATTGTCAAGGATCGTTAGATATTCGAACAAGGAACATTCTGGACAAAATATTCTAAACTCCCACGCTCATCATGTTTTGAATTCTTGGACATTGCTCTTCTGCCTTCTTGGGATCTTTGTTTCCTGTGTCCGGTAAAGTCTGGATTTAAGAAGATTTCAAATTCCCCTGGATGAAAGGTTTGAAAATTGAAATTGGACGTACAACCTAACTCTACGCTTATTAGCCGAAGCGACAGCCGGATAATAGATCATGCGAATAGGAATTCTGGGGACTGGTACGGTCGGGAACACGCTCGGCACGAAATTGGTGGAGCTAGGCCATGATGTCAAGATGGGATCCCGTACGACCTCGAACGAAAAAGCGGCAGAGTGGGTGAAAAGCACTCATTCGTCAAAAGCTTCTCAAGGGTCATTCGCGGATGCTGCTTCTTTCGGAGAAGTCTTGCTAAACTGTACTCCCGGAAGCTTGTGCCTCGAGGTACTCAAAATGGCGGGCGCGGAAAACATCAGAGGAAAGATACTGGTGGACGTCTCTAATCCCCTCGATTTTTCGAAGGGAATGCCTCCCGCACTTACTGTAGCGAATACTGACTCCGTCGGAGAGCAGATACAGCGGACGTTTCCGGATGCCAAGGTCGTAAAAGCTCTAAACACAGTCGCAGCTCCGGTGATGGTCAATCCCCGGATAGTACCGGGAGATCATGATATCTTCGTCTGCGGCAACGACTCCGGGGCAAAAGATCGGGTCAAGAAAATTTTGGGTGATTTCGGGTGGATAAACATTATCGACCTTGGAGACATCACTAACTCTCGTGGGATGGAGATGTGGCTTGCTTTGTGGATACGGTTGATGATGAAGTACCAGAGTCCTATCTTCAACCTGCATATCCAGAGGCAGAACTGAGTCTCCCCAGACCTTTTTCTATCCTGACGCAGGACTCTGAAATAAGACAACGAGTGTTATGATATCATCGCTGGATTACTTTGTGGAACTTTTGGGCGCGGAAAACATCCTTCGCCCCGACTCTAAAGAGGAGAAGCTTCAGGACTATCTAAAGGACATGGCGGAGTACCCGTCCCAGCCCCTAGTCATCCTCCGTCCGGAGTCGTCGGAGCAGGTCGCAAAGATTCTCCTCAGGGCAAACGAAACGAGGACCCCGGTGGTGGCTAGGGGCGCAGGAACAAGCCTGACCGGCGCGTCCTCCGCCCACGGCTGGATCGTTCTCGATTTTACGAGGATGAAAAAGATCCTGAAGATCGACACGGTCAACTGGTACGCACATGTGGAGGCTGGAGTCGTGCTGGAGGATCTGAACGACCAGTTAAAAAAATACGGCTTTTTCTTTCCTCCTGATCCCGGGAGCACGCCTTGGTGCACGATGGGAGGTGCGATTGCCGAGAACTCCGGGGGCATGAAGTGCTTCCGCTACGGTACGGTCAAAGACTGGGTTCTGTCCGTCAGGGTCGTTCTCGCCGACGGCTCGACAGTAAAGTTCGGCGAACCCCTCCCGAAAAACCGCGTGGGGTACGACTTTGTCCACCTGATTTGCGGCAGCGAGGGGACGCTGGGATTGATCACAGAAGCTTGGGTCAAAATTACGCCATTGCCCCAAAAGACCTCGGAGCACAAGAGGCTTCTCGTCTTCTTCGGCGACTGGTCGTCGGCGGGACGGGCGATCCAGAAGCTCAGGGAGAACCGGATACAGCCGATCCTCTTGGAGTTCATGGACAGAGCGACGATGCACTCCGTCAACGAAGCCTTTGAACTCGGGGTACCCGAGGGCGAGGCGATCTTGTTCATCGAGACGGATTCGAAGCTCACGGAGCTCCTAAAAATCTGCGACGAGTGTGGCTCGACAGGAAACTACATCGCTAAAGACGAGGCAGACGAGGAGCGACTGTACAGCGCCAGGATGCTCAACTACATGGGGATAAAATCGCTCAACAAGTCGGTGCACACCGAGGACGTAGTGGTGCCGATTGACAAACTGGTGGACTATCTCCGGTTTGTGGAGCAGATCTCCAAAAAGTACGGCCTGATGATCCCCACGGGAGGCCACGCAGGCGACGGCAACGTACACCCGAGCATCCTCTACGATGAAAATTCAAGGGAGGCAGCTGACCGCGCCTTTGCCGACATTTGCAACTACGCCATCGAGGTTGGGGGTTCGGTCACGGGAGAGCACGGAGTGGGAGAGCAGAAGATTACATTCGCGGAGGCGCAGCTCAGGAAGAGCAACGGGAAGGAGGTGCTCCAGCTCATGCGCCAGTTGAAGAAGCATTGGGATCCAAACAACATACTGAATCCAGGCAAGTTTCTCACACTGGAAGACAGTTAGAGCAACTGCAGGGGCAATTACACAGAATCCTAAAAATCGGTTTTGTAACGCCTTTGTTGAAACAAAAAGATCTTGCACTTTCATGAGATCGGCAAAGAAGAAGAATCGTAGGAAGTTTGTTAGGTCAGAAAATACGTGGCCTGTTAAATAAGATCTGAGTGCTATTAACGTAATCTGTGGTGTTTGAGAAATGATGGGATTAACTCTACCAATTCCCTCCACTTTGTCAGACGCGATCATCGTGGGAATTGCGTTAATTATTCTTTGGGTTATTGTTTCAATCCCAGTTTACTTTGCGGGAAAATTGGTCACGACGGGCAATGCTAGTTTTGGAGATGCTATGGTTGCTACGCTGGGAGGTGGAATAGTCTACTTTATCGTTTTCTACGGTGTAGATTTCTTTCTCGGAGTGTTACTTGGCACCACTGCTCTAATTTTTGGTTTCATTCTAGCGCTAGTTGCTTGGCTGGCGATCTATCGAGCATCATTCAATACGAGCTGGTTTGGCGCCCTTGGGATAGTTATTGTAGCTTGGGTCGTGTTAATTATCTTGGATACCCTTCTAACGCTAACATTCGGCGTGACCCTTCCGAAATTCTATCCATTCTGACACGTCCTGTCATTTTTTATGCCTTGCCGTGGTTTTTTGACCGAATAGCCAAGAATATGTTGCACGATCTTGGCTAATACTAGTGTGAGGGCTAAATAGAGGATGAACTCCCTTGCTGTGATGATAGCTCCTTGGGAGAGTCATCTTTACCTTTTTACCCTACCCAGGAAGATTGGTCGATGACCTAATTCTCTAATCTGCCCTAACTTTCGCGAAATAATTCTCCCTACGGTGTCAGATTCATATCCCGAACGTGTTCGGGAGATTCGATATATCGTAGCAAGGTATCACCGCCTATTGTAATGCTAGAGCAGGAACATACTTCCGTCGCAAGCGTCGAAAGGAAGAGAATTGATTGGGATAAGATAATCGAATGGGATAGAGATTATTGCTTCCATATAGAAAAAGCTCTAAGCGAATGGCTCCCGATCCCCATAGCAAAATGCGACGGGGCGTACGTAATCGATGCCAACGGAAATAAATTACTTGACTTTCTTTCAGGGCTCATATCTGTGAATGCTGGCCAGCGAAATCCCCAGATTGTTGAAGCAATCAAAGATTCCCTAGAAAATTACGGCTACCTATGGGAATTTTTCACGACGCCGTACAAATCAGAGGCAGCGAAAATTATCGTCAAGGACATACTCGGCGCTGACTCATGGGCGGGGAGAGTTCATTTCGTGGGCTCGGGAAGCGAAGCAAACGAGGAAGCGCTACAAATAGCAAAGCTCTACACCAACCGGCCATACGTCATCACCAGAGAATACTCTTACCATGGATGGACTCAGGGCGCGGGCGCCTGCACCAGAGTGAGATACTGGCGCGGATCCCTGTCATCGCCCAACTCTAGCGAATATAGGCCGGTGCCAGGTTTCCCCGCCGATGGATATTTCGCCGCTCCCGCCCCCTTTTGTTACAGGTGCCCCTATGGCTACAAGGGACCAGAACAGTGTCAAGTAAACGGCATTGTAGCGTGTCTGAATGAGCTTGAACACATCATCCTCACCCTTGGTCCAGAAAATGTAGCTGCGGTTATCACAGAACTCGTATGCGGTGGGTCGCTCATCGTGTCGCCCATTGAATGGGTTCGCGGCCTCAGGGTGCTCACGAAAAAATATGGGATTCTCTTGATCGACGACGAAGTCATGTCCGGTTTTGGGAGAACTGGAAAATGGTTCTGCTATCAGCACTACGGTATAACGCCCGATATCATGACAACGGCAAAAGGGATTGTGAGTTCTCACCTTCCGGCCGCTGGGGTCGTCGTCAGCAGGGAGATTGCAAATTTCTTCGATAAGTACAGATGGTGGCATGCTGTCACTTTCTCCTCACATCCCGTCTCGATGGCAGCGGTTGTGGCGAACCTTCAATTCATGATGGATGTAGATCTCCCGAAACGAGCTGAAAAAAGTGGCCTGTACTTAGAAAAAAGGCTCAGGGAGCTTTCGCCCTCGCACAAATCCGTGGGCCACGTCAGCGGAATGGGACTATTTTGGGGGATAGAAATCGTGAGAAACAGAGAAACACATGAACCTTTCATCAAGGAAGATAGAGATGTCACGGGAGCTGGGGATATTTCAAAGTGGCCGATTACTGTGGTTCAACAAAGAGCCCTTGAGAAAGGAGTCCTCATGGGAGGCCTCGTCCCCAACTGCCTCAGACTGGGACCTGCCCTAACCGTAACGGAAGAAGAAATAGACAGAGCTATAGATGCGCTTGACTATGCCTTGAGACCTCTAGATGCAGAGTGCGTTTAGAGAGACGATTATAACGCAGGTCTTCCTTTCAATGAAGACGGGAGTC
>JASHPQ010000204.1 GCA_030037995.1 Nitrososphaerales archaeon
CCCTACTCGGATCCCGTGTGATTTCAATATCGGGATCGCATCCATGTCGTGGGGTAAATCCTATAGTGCTTTCTTGAGCCAGGATCCGAAGCCCGAGTATTCCTGAAATAGAGCATCGGATTCCGGTTTGTCCTGGTTTTTGTTAGCTGCGATCATCAGTCTCGAAATCTAATTTTTGGTCGATCTTTTTTTGCAGCTCCTTGTATGTCTTGTACTTTCTCGTCCATTTCGAAAGGACTAACCACTGCCGTACGCCGAGAGCAAGAAACAGTGCCGCGATCAGAATCGTCACGTAGCCGACAAGTCTGAAGTTACTGCCGGAGGATTTCGTCAGGAGAGGGGCAACATGCCAGGAAACGGGTATGGCGATGATGATAGCGATGATCATGATCACGACCATCTTCTTTGTCCTGTCGACCTGAGAGACAAGCTCGTCAGCAATCCGGAAAATGTTATTCTCGGAGGAAAGACCTCTCTCGCCGTTCTCTTCTTTGTCCTCGTTCTTCACTGGATCTGTCACTGCAGCTCCATCCTCCCCGAAACTCCTGAATCACTGGTTTGACTGAGCATTCTCATTTTGTGCGTCCTTCTCGGTGTCGCTTCTCGGGAAGAGAGCTTCGTACGGCTCCAAGATCTCCCTTGCGAGTGCTCGCCCCCTTTCGGATACTCTGTACTTGATTATCTTCTTGCTGCCCCACGCTTCCTCCTCCCTTTCGATCAGTCCCTTTTCTACCAACTCATCCACTATTCCCTTGTGTTTTACATTGTTCAATCCGCAATAACTCATCAATTTGCTTTGGTTGAGCTCACCGTGATCTAGGAGTTTCAGGATGATGTCCTTCCTGATGTAGATCCGATCCCGGTGCTCGTGTACCAAGTTATTTCCATTTCAGCTGCCGGAAGCGAGAATAACCTTTTGGTCTGCGAAAAGGATTCACCGGAGGACTTCTCGGCTATGATGAGTACAGAGTGCCCAATTATCCTACGCGTAACTTGGTTACGTAATACAGATGAACAACGCCTAAAATGCGATTAGTTCCATCTCGTTATCCCATGTCGAAGAACTCGCTATTGGCAACAAGATTAATTCTGTCACAGCTACTCGCGGTTTTGGCCCAGCTTGAGGCTGATAAGTGATCTCGGAATGGCTAGGGAGCGCCACGACCGAGCCTCTTTTTTACAATAATGGCGCGAGTTTTTATTTTCTATTCGTAGCCGTTTGCGTACGCTTCCATCATCGGTTGTTCAAATCCGGGCTCTCGCCATCCGTCGCACCTGCAGTTTTTGACGGTGCAAATTTGGGTCTGATAGAGATGCGAGAATTCCGGGTGCCCGCAGGCATCGCAGAGCTTGATTCTTGCCATAAGTTCGAGTTATTCTACGGAGTACCTCATTAGAGCTTCGGCACTATCTTACATACTTTCATTTTTTCTGCGTGCTCGATATCCAAAAGTGAAAGGCCGGCTATGACAATTCCGCCTTGGACTTGCGATGTAGAGAACTATGGATTTTTGGGAATTTTTGGAATTCCACATGCCGAGTGTCGGGGCATTTGCAGAAGCTAGGTTATCGTAAACCCTCACCAATTTATTAAATATGGCAATCGTACGTCCAAAATTTAGGCGCGGTCGACATCTACATGTCAAAATCGTACAACTACAGCCACTTCACGATAAAGCCGTACAATCGATGGTACCGGGAATTTTTGAAACATTTGCCTCTGGGCTCCAGGGCTCCTGATTTCACCTGCATCGATACCGATGGCCGCAAGGTCTCTCTGGCAAAGTTTCGCCGGGAGTCGTTCGTTGTGCTGGAATTCGGATGCATGACGTGCGCCCCGGCCGTCACGCAATCCACTACATACAAGAGCAGCCTGTCCAGCATGATCCCCAAATTTGCTTCACGCGAAGTTCAATTTCTCATGGTCTACACGAGGGAGACCCATCCGGGAGAGAGGATCAAAAGACACGAGAAATTCGAGGAGAAGCTCGAGCATGCCAAGCTATTCAAAGAGCTCGAGAAGGTACAGCTTCGATTGCTCGTCGACAGTCTCGATGGAAAGATCCACAGGAAGTACGGAATGCTCCCGAACATGATCTATATCGTCAACAAAGAAGGAAGGATCGTGTACAAGGCGAGCTGGACGGATGCAAAGGAGATCGAGTCTGTCCTTGAAAATCTGCTGTTGTGGGAAAGGGAAGGGTTTACTCCGATGGATTCCATCGCGGTAGTGGAAAAGTATCACTTCATCTATGACAGAGATGTTGAAGAACACCGACGCATCTACCAGCGAGCCGGAAGCACTGCGGTGGAGGATCTGCGCAAAGAGGTAGACTTACCCATTTAGGGATTTATCTCTCCTCCCGATATCACGAAAGACACTTTCTGTCAATGCATCGTTAGTGCGCTGAGAGTTTTGGCCGGTAGTAGAAGAAAAGAGCAGGAAATAATCTAAAGGTCAATATTGCGTATCTATCATTCAGATCTTTGGCCGCATAGGCTAAAATCGCATACGTGGCTAGAGTCTCCAGGAGTTTCATCGTACGTGATAGTGGAATGTTCGGAGTTCGAATAGGAGCGTGCGTGATCTTACAACCGTACGTTATTATGCCTCCTTATGCCCGTACGATAACAGTGAGAGGAAATTGATGGCAGAACCAATATTGAACATTTACTGCCGTTCCTGCAAGTCGCTAACGGAGCACGCTCTCTCAAAGAACGTGAAGGGAGAGTTTGAGTACATTTGTTTAAAGTGCGGTCGAGAAGTTGCGATGAGAGACGCGAGGGAGGCGAACTCGAGGGTCGAGTTCGTTTCCTCCGAGGCTTAGCAATTATTCCTCCTTTTTCCAGCTGGAATCTTAAATGGGCGCGAGAGCTTCTCTCGCCGCGATATAGCCCAGCGCCGCCATGGCAAGGGCGAAGGCTACCAGGTATACACCATCCGACGTCAGGGTCGACTGCTGACTCGATGTCAGAGTTCCTCCGTTTACCATCAGCAATCGGGCAATATCCGTTGCCCACGTTATGGGGTTCACGCCCGAGATCGTAGACAACCAGCTTGGAAAGCCAGCCTCCGGGAAGAGGGCGGTGCTCGTGAAGACCAGCGGGAAAGTGGCAAAATTCACAATCGCCACTAGGGAGTCGATGCTCTTCACGGACAATGCGAGGGCGGTGAAAACACAAGAAAGCGCGAAGGCGAGCAGACCAAACGCCCCAAATATCCCTACGAGCTGCAGCAGACCGAATCCCTTTCCGAGCATGAGGCCGTTGGGAAGAACGACTGCGATGAGAAACGTGAGCACCGCGAGCGACATCGCTTTTACCATGTTTTGAAACACTCCCGAAAAATAGATCGAGGCCCGCGAAATCGGGGCAGTGAGCAGAGTGTTGAGAAAGCCCAGCTGTCTATCCAGAACGAGGTCAATCCCGCCGAAGGCCATGTTGAACACCAGAATTAGGCAGATGATACCCGCCGTCAGATACGAGATGTAGGTGGCGGCACCTCCAAAGGTCTGCGACAGTATGGAGGTTTTGATCGATTGCAGTTCGGGCGGGGTCAGCTGAAACCCGTTGATCTTGGTGGGGATCAGACTCGTTGGATTGAAAGAGTTCCCGAATAGTGCGAGATAAAATAGAGCCGTAAAAAATCCAGGCAAGACGGCCGCGGGATTACGGATCCACTTGCGCAGCGCCCTGCCGGTTAGGGCAGCCAGATCGTCGCCGAGCATTTTCAGCTCGCCTGCCTTCCAAGATTTACGTTTTGCACCCAGGACTCCTCCGCACCGCCCTCGTCTTCCCTCATGGAGCGGCCCGTCACCTCGAGAAACACATCGTCGAGCTTCGGCCTCGTGAATGATATTTCTGTTATCTGGAGGCCGCGGCGAGTGATCCCGTCGAGGATTATGGGTAGCGCCCGCTCCGTCCGCGGTAACTTCATCTTGTAGACCTGGCCCTCCCGCGTCACGTCAGAAACGTCGGGCACGGTCTTGAGAAAGTCTGTGAGATCCGACGCTTCGCTCACCGAAATCGTAAGAACGTCGCCGCCGAACTTTTCCTTCAAGCGGGCGGGGGAGTCTGAGACCTTGATCACCCCGTGATCTATTATCGCAATTCTGTTGCAGAGCCCATCAGCTTCCTCGAGATAGTGCGTCGTCATGAAAACCGTGAGGCCTCGCTCGGTGTTGAGGCGATGGATGTAATCCCAGACCTTCGTGCGCGTCTGGATATCCAGCCCGAGAGTTGGCTCGTCCATGAAGAGTACCTTCGGCGAATGCACCAGCCCCATCGCCATTTGCAGGCGTCTCCTCATACCGCCGGAATAAGTCCGGACGCGACGATCTGCCGCCTCTTCGAGGTCAAAGAGCTGTAGGAGATCTTTGCTCCTCGTTGCGATTTCGGAACTGGGAACGTGGTGCAGGCGCGCCGCCAGCACCAAGTTCTCTGCACCCTTCAACTCGTCGTCAGCCGTGAGTTCCTGCGGAACGACCCCGATGCTCCTCCTGACGGCGGAGGGATCTTTGGCGACGTTAAATCCCGCGACGCTCGCACTTCCAGAAGTAATGGAGGCGAGCGTGGTGAGCATTTTTATGGTGGTGGTCTTGCCGGCGCCATTGGGGCCGAGGAAGCCATACACTTCTCCTTCGTCAACGGCAAAGGAAATGTCATCGACGGCCTTCATTTTCGGTGGGTAGACCTTGGTGAGGTTTTGAGCTTCGATGATCGAGGCCATTTTTCATGAATGGCGAATAGTAGGTAATGAAAAGCTTCCTGACTGGTTGCGTCAAAAGCTTCGAATTTACTCTCGATTGTGATCGGAAAGTTAGTCGTGTTTTTTGGATTCCATTTTTGTAAATTGGGGACAAAACTATTCATGGTCTTGAACAGAAATTTCAATCGGGGGAACGGAGCGGCCTTCTTAAAAGCGTGTTATCTTTTTGTAATTAATATAAAGGCCGGTAGTCCCTGACATCCAAAGCTGATCAATTTATCTTGCCCTATTGCATGAGTTGCGGAAAAGAGCTGCCTGAGGGTGCCGCCTTTTGTACTGCTTGCGGGACGCCGACAGGTGTCCAGAATGCAACCGTAACTCCAGCTAGCTCGCTGAATTTAGGATCTACCCTGAACGCCACCGAAACACTTGCCGATGCGAGGGATATCGTCATGAATAAGAAGATCATGTCACTTCGAGAGCACTATGATTTCGAAGATCCGAGCGGTAGAAAATTAGGCGATGGCGAGGGCAACTTTGTCCAAGTGCCAGCTAAATTCGTCGTAGTTTCGCTTGTAGGGAACCAGGAACAGGAGCTACTGCACATCAATGGCAAAGTAATCTCACTGCGTCACGAATTCCATCTTTTCGATCCAAATGGAAGTGAACTAGGCACAATGAAAAAGAAAATTGCAAAGCTCATGGGATCGGAGTACTGGTTGGAGCAAAACGGGCGGGAGCTAATGAAGATATACGGAAATTTCTCGGCACATGATTACTCGATGTCAATAAATGGCCAGCCGGTCGCCCAGGTCCACAGAAAATGGGTCTCGATGCGGAATCAGTTCGGCGTATCAATAACCGGCGAAGTCGATCATCGACTGGTAATCGGCTCCGCCATAGTCATTGAACACCTTGAGGTCACCAGTGAAAACACCGGAATTCGATTTGGAGTTTGAAAAAATCCAAAAATCTTTACTCACTTGTCCAAAAAATTTGCTCACTGCAAAAACATTTGCAACTCAAGGTTTAGATTACTCCGAGCCGATACCGTTTTTCCAATTCCTGAATCAAATTTGGGTTAATGGGCGGCATCGGAGGAACTACGAAATAGTTCGCAATCTGCCTCCCGGCTCCGTAGAACATAAAGTAGTACACCGTGTGGCTGAGGTAGGGATCCTGTAGTCCTGAAATGGTGACTCGGAGCTCCCGCATTTTTTGAAACATGCGCGGAAACATTCCGTGAAAATCGCTGTACAGGCGGTCGAACATTATCACGAGTGGATCGTTGTAGTTCCCCCAGGCTCTGTAAAATTGAGATACCGTTTTCTTTAACGCCTGATTTGCGATCATGGTGGGAAACGGGGAGCGGTGGTTGGCCCACCATTCCGTCGGCCAGCCAGCAGACACTTTTTCGCCAGTGAACAAGTTGCAGAGCTCATGGGCGAGGATCCCGTAGCAGAACTGGTTTTCTCCCCACTGCCCGGCGCAGTAGCTGAGCTCACCATTGCCAGTAGCTCCGGCGATCCCTCCCTGACAGCCGGAACTGGGCCGCACTACTACTCGAATCGGAAGCCTGTTGGCATCTCCTAGCTCGAGGATCTCGTCTCTGTAGGCAGAGTACACCCTCTCAAGGAAGGGCGGCCCTTCCCGGAAAATCCAGTCCACGCCGATTATGCTTTTTTCTCCGGCTTCTGCGTGCCAATCGAAATGATTGGTTCGCCCCAAGAAATTCGGATCCTGGGGGGCACCACTGTCGTTATCTTCCCCTGCGTCGCTCTTCTTTTTCCCTGAGAAAATTGAAAAACGCATACGTCGACTCCCCACCGGATTTTCTAAATTATCGGCCTAGTGCAAGCAATGATTACCAGCTGACTAAAACGATTAACCCTACCCTTTAGTAAGGCTAACTTGATTTCTCAAGAAACCTCCATTTTAGAGCCCCATAACGGGCTTCCGGGGAAACCCGTGCCGGGAACTACCCCAGAAGGGAAACCCCTTCTCATTTCGATCCCTTGGGCTTTGAGCCGATTCTCGTCATGATGACGCTGACCTGATATCTTTCACCATTATCAAGCGGAATCTTGTCACTGCCATAGAATCCGTCACTACCAGATGAAAATATCTTGAAAGGTAGAGGTATTTCTCTGAGAATTCTTTTCTGGCCATTTGCATCTTCCTCAAATATGACACGTATCCTTCTGTTCTTTCCTTGGACGTCTTTTTCTGACAATCTTGCTTCAAATCGTCGTTACGACTCAACCTTATTTGGTTTTTCAAGTACGTTGAGAGAAAATCTCTCGATAGAACGAGGCTATGTTTTCATTACCAGGTCTGAGAATCGTATTCCTTTCTTAAATACGTGGAGGGCATTTTAATTAACCAAGGCCATGCCACTAGTTCCTCTGAACGGATTTCCATCGGTGAACAAGAAAGCCGTCGTATTGGTTAGTTTGTTGGCTGTAACGCTGTTGATCGGCTTGACCGCGCTGTGTGTTGCCTCGAATGCCACTTCCGTCGGCCACGCGGCAACTGCCGGGCCATCAGTTAGTTTCGCGCCCAGTCACCCATCCACTAGTACTTGGCACGAGCACCACCACCATCACGAGCATCATCATCACCACCATCACCACCACACCACGTATCACGGCGGCGGCTTTTCGGGTTTCTAGGCTAGTAGTCTAGACTCCCTTTCCCCTTTCTTTTTTATTCTCTCTCTTGATTTATAGAACGCTAATCGGATGTTCACAACCAAGTTTATGACACATGTAGGTTGGAAAGTCCTATTTCCTTGAACTGCAGATAAATAGCTTTGATTTCTTTTGGCATATCATTGATCAGCTCGGTTTTTTCAACCGTTTCAACGATCTTCCTTAGATGCGAATTCATTTGTTCCTGCAAAAGGCCTATCTGAGCTGAAAGGTCAGGATCTTCAGTTCCAATTAAAGGTTGGCTCTTGAGCGAATTGAGCTTTGATTCGAGAACAAAGTACTCATCTATCTCTGCCTTCACGGATTGCAAAACTTGCTTTTTTTCCGCGGAGTTCATGTTTCGTTGTGTTTACAAAATTTCAAAGAGTGCCTTTAATTGCTTTTTTGCCGCGCGCGCCTGTGACGATTTTTCAGAGCATCATTAGTTCCATTTTAACGAGGCTCTTTCATATCAAAAAGGATATTGCTATGAATATCACACTCAACACTAATTCTAGTAGTATGAGTAATGTTGACACAGGAAGTGTTGTTTCGATATTGGGTTTACCCCGTTTGGCGACCACCAAGTAGGCTAGGGCACTTGTCACCCAAGCGATTGTCAATCCAACTCCAACTCCACGGAAATACAGGTTATTCATATTTTATCACGTTTCAACATTTTAATTTTAGAGCCACCCAATTTATCAATTAGGTTGTGAAAGAGAGAGGAAGATAGCAAACACACCTGACTTTTCGGATATTGGTACAATTTGTGCAACATTAGACTATTGCCTGAATAGTTGAAAGTTAAAGGGCGCGGGCAAGGCCTGTTTGGCCAGTCAACAAAGATGGAAAGTAGGCAGTAATTCCCAAAATGAGGATTCAAAACAGGATAAATCCGCGATCATATTTCCATTTATACCGAAAAGTTTGGGCTAGAGGATCTCATCGTAGGAGGTTTTTCGTTTGCACAG